>NZ_BAAIHG010000010.1:0-34449 GCF_054655775.1 Candidatus Termitispirillum reticulitermitis
GCATAGCTGTTCATGACAATAGAACGCTTATAGGAGCAAATGCAGGGCAGACAATGACACTCGCAAGTGTAGGCAAGGTCAACACCACTTCTCTCGGCATAGATGATATATATGTGTTAGACGCAAAGAGTGCAGCTAAGGCACTAAGCAAGATAGATATGGCAATACAAAGCGTGCTTGATAAACGCACTCTCATAGGAGGACAACTCAATAGACTGGCAGCAACTATAAGAACACTTAACACTACACAGCAAAACACAATATCCGCTGAATCTCAGATAAGAGACCTAGACTTCGCAGAGGCTTCCGCTGACCTAGCAAAAAAACAACTACTAATGACCACACAAACAAACCTGCTCTCGCAAACTAACGCCCTGCCACAAACAATAATGCAGTTGATAAAATTCTGATTTATTATTTTTATCTTGACATCGCAATATTTCTGTTGTAAGTTGTAATCGGTTCGTGTTGTATATAGGGGCGTCGCCAAGCTGGCAAGGCACCGGGTTTTGGTCTCGGCATTCGTAGGTTCGAATCCTTCCGCCCCTGTTCCCTTTTATTATGGTGAGTTATGAAAGCTATCTACCCCGGCACGTTTGACCCATTCACACTAGGGCATCTTGACATCGTCCAGCGTGCCGCACCGCTGTTTTCAGAGCTAAAAATCGTTGTCTTTAAGAGCAACAGCAAACACCCGTCATTTTCGTTTGAGGAGCGTGCTGAGATGGCGGCTCTATCGGTGGCGTGCATTAAGAACGTTAGTGTGGATATGTGTGCTCAACTTTTAGTTGACTATATGAGACAAAATGGGGTAAAATACATAGTGCGTGGGATACGAGATACTATTGACTACGAGTATGAGAAGCAGATGGTTTATATTAACCGCGCTATGTATGATGAGTTTGAGCCTGTGTTTTTGATGCCTACTGACAGATACGCATATATAAGCTCAACTGTGATTCGTGATGTTAGTGTAATGGGTGGCGATTATTCAATGTTTTTACCGGAAGCGGTAAATGAATATATAAAGGCTAAAAGGGGGGATATGAACCATGCATGACAATTTTGACAAAGGCTATGCGCAGATATACACAGGCGACGGCAAGGGAAAGACTACAGCAGCTATAGGCGTAACAATTCGCGCACTGGGTGCTGGTATGAAAGTATTTTTCTGCCAGTTTATGAAGAACAATTTCTCATCTGAGCAACCCGTGTTTGATAAGTATAAAGACCAGCTCACGCTAAAACAGTTCGGCACAGGCAAGTTTGTGTTTGGCAAGCCCAGCAACGAAGAGGTTCTCGCTGCAAAAGAGGGCTTTCAGTTAGCTAAAGATGCTGTCAACAGTGGCAATTACGACCTAGTAGTGCTTGATGAGCTGAACGTTGCGGTTTCTATCGGCATTGTAGCAGAAAAGGATGTGTTAGAGTTGATAAAAAACAAGCCTCAGCGAGTGGAGATGATACTCACGGGGCGCGGTGCTACCGATGCGCTGAAAGAGGCAGTTCATTTAGTGACTGAGATGAGGGAGATTAAGCACTATTATAAGATAGGCGTTCCCGCCCGTATAGGCATAGAAAAATAAATAGGCAGGTAAGAGAATTTTATGGCGGATAGGTCAGCATACGCCAATACTATCTTAAAGGTTATTAAGGTTTTTGATGGCGTCTCTAGGGACAAGCTGTTAGGTTCGGTATTGATTGTCATTAAGACTTTGCATGATGGTAATACGGAGAGCGTCTCTGTTATGGCTAGTTCGTTAGCCAACGTAGCGGCTACTGACTATGTTGCTAGCAAGCTGACGCTCAATAGAATAGAGGCTGTTATAAACCACGCTGAGTCTAATATCACATTTGGTCCCTCACACGGAATACACATGGAAACGCGCATGCAAAATAAAGGTGTCGGCACATTTATATTTAATGAGCTGGTTACCTATCTGCAACGGCACGCAGCTAACTATAACGTTAACACCTTTGAATTTTCTGGTGATGATGACTTTTCTAATGAACAACAGGAACGGACTATAGCTTTCCTCAATAAGTTCAATGTCCATATGAAGTTTAACGATGGGGAACAGCACGTTGGCTTTGCACGTTCTCAGCCGCCACAACAGATGGAGAGCTATATAAACCCTGCTAAGGTTCAAGAGATTGATATAGAAAAGTATATATTTGAGCTTGTATCTGAGCGCAACAGCTACGAAAGCGAACTTAAGCAGCTGCGGGACGACCTAAGTCGTAAAACGGACGAGACCTTTGCGGGCATCCCTAAGAGCGAGCTAATTAAATACACCCTGATAGCCTGCGGCGTATCGGTAATCTTTGTGCTGTTTATGGTTATATGAGTCTATGCCCGTATGAGGTTGGGCATTACTACGACAGTTCCGGTTGAGATATTGCTGGCAGGCGGGCATACGCCAGTTGACTTGAACAATGTCTTTATAACTAATGAGAATTCTGATAATTTTATAGCAATTGCACACGAGGCAGGTTTCCCTAGAACGCTCTGCTCGTGGATAAAGGGGCAGTATAGTGCAGTTCTTAATGCTGCTAATGTTGATGCTGTTATAGCTGTGGTAACGGGCGATTGCAGCAATACGCAGGCGATGATAGAGCTGTTAGAGTGTGAGCATCTCCCCGTTTATCGCTTTTCTTATCCGTCAGACAATAAAAGTCCGTTTGCCTACAAAGACTTAAAGGCACAGTTTGAGCGACTTGCAAACTATCTAAACGTACCAATGGAACATGTTTATTCTCAGCTCAAGACATTAGAACCGCTGAGAGCAAAACTTACGGAGCTTGATGACTTGACGAACATAGGGCAGGTATCGGGCAGAGATAACCATACGTGGCTAGTATCATCAAGCGACTTTAATGGTGATGTAAATCGCTACGAGAGAGAACTTGATGAGTTTCTAGCAGTGGCAAGGCTGAAAAAACCTAATCAGAGTGCTATCAGGCTGGGTTATGTAGGTGTGCCGACTATCATAAATAATCTATACGACTTTATAAGCTCAAAGGGTGCTGAGGTCTATTTTAATGAGGTAGAGCGACAATTTTCCATCCCCTCACGCGCACCAGAGCTTATTCAGCGATATTTAGACTACACCTATCCTTATGACGTCTATTCTAGGATTGCTGATATTAAACGGGAAATAGCTGCACGTCAGCTTGACGGACTTGTTCACTATGCGCAGGCGTTCTGCCACAGACAGCTACAAGACGTGGCATTTAGGAAACATTTAGACATACCCATTTTAACGCTAGAGGGAGATGCACCTACTGCGCTAGACGAGCGTAGCAAGATACGGATAGAATCATTCATTGAAATGCTACAAGCAAAGCGAGTTAAAAATGGGCAGTAATAACAATAACGATATCTATCTGCAAGTGTTGCTACCCGTGCCAACAGAAGGCATATATACGTACAAATATATAACTGATGTAGCAATAGGGGTGCGAGCGAGCGTTCCGTTCGGCACGCGGACTATGACGGGAATTTGTCTTGGGGTGGTAAAAAAACCCGATTTTGAATGTAAAGAAATAATCAACATTTTAGATAAAGAACCGCTATTTTCTGGTGTATGGTTAGACTTTTTGAGGCGACTTGCCGACTACTACATCTCCCCGCTGGGGCTTGCGCTATTCGGAGTTATATCAAAAAAGTTGCTAGATTCTGCTTGCCCGCAAAATTTAACCCCACCTAAAACAGTGAAACAGGAACGCATAGAGCTGTCAGCCGAACAACAAGAGATTGCGGCTAGTATATCATTGGGGAGCTATTCAGCGCATCTATTAGACGGCATCACAGGTAGCGGCAAGACAGAGGTGTACGTATCAATCATAGAACGTGCACTGGCTGAGGGGAAACAGGCACTATATATCGTGCCAGAGATTGCGCTTACTCCACAACTGATAGATAGATTGAAACATAGGCTGGGGTTTGACCCTGCACTATATCACAGCAAGATGAGTTCTAAAAAGCGGCTGGAGAACTTTTGGAGCTTTGCCAGTGGGCAGTCTATGTTGCTGCTAGGGGCAAGAAGCGCGCTATTTGTGCCGTCAAGCAATATCGGACTTATCATAGTGGATGAAGAGCACGAGAACACGTTCAAGCAGGAGGAGATGCCGCCATATAATCTGCGCGATATGGCTGTGCTATATGCTAGCATGTTGAACGTTCCTGTGGTGCTAGGCAGTGCCACCCCACAGGCAGAGTCTATGGATAATGCGCTTTCGGGCAAATATAAGCTACACAAACTGCGCAGTCGCTATGCTTCAGCGGCTATGCCAGAGATAACGCTAGTTGACATGAAACGTGAGACGTTGCTTGGCGGCGTGCTGGCTGAAAGCGTATATGATAAATTGCAGCAGGTGTTAGAGCGAGGAGAGCAGGCGATTTTATTCCTAAACCGCAAAGGGTATGCTACTTCGTTATTTTGCAAGCAATGTGGGAAACCATTTGAATGTCTTAATTGTTCAGTGCCAGTGGCATCATTTAAGAGCAGCAGCGATTGTGTCTGTCATTACTGCGGCGAACATTACAGTAATATAACATGTCCGCATTGTGGCGGGAAAGAGTTCTTTGATGCGGGGGCAGGCACAGAGCGGGTGGAGGAATTCTTAGAGGATATGTTTCCCGCTGATGTTGTGCGCATTGATACGGGTAAGATTACCACTATTAAACAGCTAGATGAGGCATTGGACAAGTTTAACAGGAAAGAGGCACATATACTAGTAGGCACGCAAATGGTTGCAAAGGGGTTGCATTTCCCTAACATCACATTTGTTGGGATATTGGGACTTGATAATATAATTTCGCTACCCGACTACAGGGCATCTGAGCGGGCGTATCAGCTAGTAATGCAGGTATCGGGCAGAGCGGGGCGCGGGGACAGCAAGGGCAACGTATATATTCAAACATATATGCCCGATAACCAGCTGTATCAGTATTTTATGCAAGATTCTGCTAATTTTTACGAATACGAGCTTGCTCGCAGGCAGAAGTTGGGGTATCCGCCGTATATGAAGCTTGCTAGAATTGTGTGGACATATACCGATGCATCGGCTATAAAAAATGTAGCTGATAGCATTGCCTCTGCACTACGGGCAACTGGTAATGTAGAGGTGCTGGGGGCAGCCCCCGCGGTAGTGTTCAAAATAAAAAACCGCTACAGGTTTTCGCTCCTTGTAAGGGCAAAAACGCACAATGCGCTAAAGTTGGCATTATTGAATGCGGTAGAGTTATTTAGCAAGCAGAAGCACGGCTCTATGGATATGCGGATAGATAGAGACCCGAACTATTTTATGTAGCAGATTATGACGCAAGATAATATACAGGTAAAGATTAAATTGTTAGACGTTTGCTTACCCGTGCCTGCTTACCAGACGGCAGGGGCGGCGGGGGTTGACTTGTGTGCTACTCGGGGAGGCACGTTAGATGCGGGGCAGCGCGATACTATTCCCACAGGGCTTTGTGTTGAAATACCAGATGGATATGAAGGACAGGTGCGCCCGCGTAGCGGACTAGCTAGGAAAAACGGCATAACCATGTTGAACAACCCTGGAACTATTGACAGCGACTATCGTGGCGAAATTAGCGTTATATTGTTTAATTCGTCAAATGAAACGTTTAGCTATAACAAGGGCGATAGGATTGCCCAGCTAGTGTTTAGCAGAGTGGCACGAGCTAGTTTTGTAATGGCGAGCGAGTTATCCAACACCGAGCGCGGCGAAGCTGGTTTTGGTAGCACAGGCGTGAAGTAATGGCGAGCAGGTATAGTGTTATTATATATGACTTTGACGGGGTTATAGTCAATAGCCGCAGGGCGGTTTGTAAATATTACAGCGAGATGTTCCGCATATTCAACCTGCCTGTGATAGATTGGGAAAGCTCTGATTTTGGCAAACTTGCCTATGGAATGACGGATGAGCAGCTGTTTTCTATGTATACCACTCCCGACACCGTTAAAAAGATGCGTGAATATGTATTGGATATAAGCTTTGATGAATGGCTTGCTGTGACACCGCTAGAGGTTGGGGTGCACGAGGCACTAACGGACTTTATCAGCGGGCACAGACTAGCTATCTGCACTAATCGGGGAATGTCTATCAACGGGTATTTAGAGCATTACAAGCTTGCCGACTATTTTTCGTGTATAATTACAAGCAAAGATGTATCAGAACCGAAACCAGCACCCGAAGGGGTCTTAAAGATATTATCCACATTCGGTGTTGAGCCTGCATCTGCGCTCTATGTAGGCGATAGTGAGCAGGACTATCAGGCAGCAATCGCTGCAGGGGTAGCATTTGTCTCATTCGGAGCGTCCATAGCAGATACCCCAGCTATTCGCGACCACAGAGAGCTGGCGAAATATCTATAGGAGTTTTTTGCTATGTCTGATGTTTTAGTTGCCTTTGCGTCTGATAATAACTACGTACCTGTGCTGTCTGTGGCATTGGCATCTCTTGTAGCCCATACAAACCCTGACAGGCACTATAAAATATACATATTAGAAAATGCTATCAGTGCTGGCAATAAAAACTACTTGAGTGAACTTGCATCCGCCAACAATATAGAATTGCTATTTGCTGATGCCCATCGCACCCTTGCCAGCTACGCTCAATCGGCATTTTATCTACGCGGCAAATATTCTGTCAGTATTTACACTCGTCTATTTCTGCCCAATATTATCTCTAATGAGCGTAAAGTATTATATCTTGACTGCGATACACTCATACTTCGCGATGTTGCTGAGCTATACGATACTGAGCTTGGCGATAACTATGTTGGTGCAACGCGCGATTTGACCATTGCCTGTGCTGCCAACCCGTGGCTACCTCCGAGTTATCAAACATTAGGAATCACTTCCAGACACGACTATTTCAACTCTGGCGTTCTGGTTCTAAACCTTGAACTGATGCGCAAAGATAACATAATAGATAGGTTTTTAGAAACTGTTCAGAAGTTAAAAAACACGTTCTATCCAGACCAAGATGTGTTAAACGTGGTTTGTGCTGGACGGGTGAAGTTTATCGCCAATAACTGGGGGGTGTTTGGCGGGTTATTATTTAACAGGGCAGCTTTTGCACCGCAGTTTGTAGATAGTGTGGCTAGTGCCATACACGAACCGTATATTATACACTATGTGGGGCAAGGCTTTCCGCACACTGAAAGGGTTTCTATGTGCAGCGAGGAGTATTTCCACTATGCCCTTAAAACTCGCTATGGCAGGGATATGTTGAATAAATTGCAAAGAAAATTAAATATGTGGAAACGCAGATTGTTGCGCTATGCTATTGCTTCTAAACTGACTTTCGGCAGGTTCTCGCGCATTGAAACTAAACTAGCACAGGCAACAGAATGCTATGCACGGCTGAACAAACGGTGGAAAAAACTTGACGGACTACCATTTTCATTATAGTATTTTGCTATGCCGTATGTGAAAGCCAAAAGAAACTATAAAGACAGCGTATTTGCTATGCTGTTCTCTGACAAGGATAAACTGATAGAGCTATACAACGCCATCACTGGTGCTGGCTATACAATGTCTGATGATGTGATAATCAATACACTTGAAGAAGTCTTGTTTATGGATAGACGTAATGATATATCCTTTGTTATAGGGAACAAGTTAGTTGTGCTGATGGAACACCAATCAACCGTGAATGCTAATATGCCTCTGCGTTTTTTAGGCTATATTGCACGTGTGTATGAGAATATGCTTGCAAGCAATGCAGTGTATAAAAGTGCTATGTTGACAATACCTCGTCCAGAGTTTATAGTATTATATAATGGCGATGAAAATACGCCTGATGAAAGTGTTCTGAAACTGTCTGATATGTTTGCTGAACGAGCAGTAGATGACAAGTATGGCTTTTTAGAGCTAACGACTAAGGTATTGAATGTAAATAACGGACGCAATCCGAAGCTAATGGATAATAGCAAGACGTTGGGACAGTATGCAGAATTTATTGAGATAGCTAAAAGACATACAAAAGGTGTAAAGGGTAAGAGGGCTATAGCGAATGCAATGAAAGCTGCTGTTGAAGAATGTATAGAAAAGAATATACTACGGGAGTTCTTGATAGGGAACTCAAAAGGAGTAATAAATATGCTTACTACAGGATTTAATCTGAGAGAGGCTAAAAAAGTGTGGCGTGAAGAAGCGCGCGAAGCGGGTATTATTGAGGGTATGCAACAGGGTATGCAACAGGGTATGCAACAGGGTATGCAACAAGGCGTGCAGCAAGGCGTGCAACAAGGCAAGCAAGAGCTTTCTCAGCAGTTGTTGTCACTTCTCAAGAGTGGCGACCTTGTAGCACTGGAACGCACCCTTATGAACAGTGCCACACATAAGAATGTGAACTGATAGTCCTGATAGCGGTCTATTTAGGCGCAAATCGTTTCGCAAGACTCTCTTTCACCAGTGGCACATACTTGTCCATAGTAGTGTCGTCTTTAACATCGTTGCGGTTATATTCCTCAAAGGCTGCAAGTGGTAGCCTTTCTAACACCGCCCTGCCTTTACCTTTCTTCACTAGATACTCCTCGTAAGATTTACTCCAATAGTGGTGCAAACGTAACTTGTCGTGATAGACAATATCAGTACCACTTCCATATTCACTGCGTTTGCCTCCATGCGTATCAAGAGATGCATTTACGGCATTATGCCAGTAGTGTCCACTATGCACATCGGCTTTGAACAAATATCTAGGATTGTGAACTACCTTAACTAGATGATTATACTTAAAATTAGTCTCTGCATGAGCCTTAAAACGTTCTATAACTAGCCCGTCTATTTTAGCATTGTGCCCGTTATCACCATAGACAAGCCAGTTGACAGATACACCACACGCACCCTCAAAACTGTGCAAGAAATCAGGCAGACTTTCAGCAGAGACGGGCACCAAGAACTCGTCTATATCAATATAAGCTAGCCAATACGAATCGTAGCGATGTTTTTTGAGAGCGTCATTATACGCTGGCACCTGTCGCTCCCTACCGGGGAAGTTAGTATATTCCACTATGCCAGCTTTAATGTAAGGTTCTAAATATTCTTTTAAGTTGTCGGTTGAATTATTATCGTAAATGTAGAACTTCTCAACACCTACTAACAGGTGATACTCCAGCCACTCGGCTATATATGCTGTTTCGTTCTTAACGATTGCAACAACTGACAGATATTGCGGGAAATCAGCTTTACTACCTCTGTTGCGTTTATCAAAGAACCACTTAAAATATTCAAGCGTATATCCCTCACGCACTATGCGGCGCAGACGAGCAGACGGCATAAATAGAGCACCAATATGGCGCAATAACTTAAACATCTCGCTAGTCTAGCATATTTTCTTACTATAGTATATAATCCGATATTATGATACATGTTTCGGTCGTTGCCGATAATAACTATATCGCCTATTGCGCAGTGCTTTTGCGCTCAATTATCGCAAACGCCTCGCCACAAAATGAATATAGCATAAACATTGTGACGGACGTTATTGCTGACGAGAGCAGAGCACTTCTGGTGTCAATGGCAACAAAAAATATTAGTATTAACATTGTTGATGCCCGCCCATTTGTGAAAAATAAATTGGACAAATTACCTTTGTTAAATAGATTGACTGTAGCCGCCTACTATAGATTTTTTCTACCAGAGATATTCCCTGATGTAGCCAAAACTGTTTATCTTGACATAGACATGATTGTGCTGAAAGATATTGCAGAGCTATACAATACTGACGTCACCTCTCACTACATCGCCGCTGCACACGATGCTGTGTATCACCGCACCAGCGACCCTGAACAGATTAAATATTGTGAATATATTGTAGGCATCAATCCCAGAGACTACGTCAATTCAGGCACTCTAGTGATGAATCTGGAACGTATGCGCGATACCAACTCAGCGGACAAGCTAGTCCAGTGTAGAATATACCAGTACCAGTACCAGTACCATGACCAGGATGCTATAAACAATATCTTTCGGGGACAGATACACTATCTGCCCGATGAGTGGAATTTTGCGGCAAAGTTTGTGTCCAAAACTAAACTGCTCCCCGCTATTATACACTACGTGGGACCGGGTAAGCCGTGGAATGCCAAGCGGATGGATATAAAGTTTGCATATTGGTGGCATTACGCAAAGCAGACGGCTTTCTGGGAGAAACTTGCAAATAGCAAGCCTAGCACATCCATTCACTGGCTCATCGCACACGGCTGGCAATACTTAAAATATGTTGCTAGTTTTATCACATTCAATAAACAGGAACGAGCTAGGCTTAATAAATTACTTGCAGATACTACCCTTTAGCTTATCCCTCAATAAAGCCCATCGCCAGCTGAGCGTAGTTGTATCAGGCTTGATGTGCTGTAGTATCTCGTAGAATGGTGTTTTTTCTGCCTGTTGCCACCACAGGAGCAAGTTATCACGCGGATTCTTTATAGCCCACGGCTTATTGTTTGTCGCATAGTGGACGATTGAGGGTATTTGTAAGCTAGCTGGATAAAACTCTTTAGCCTGAACGTTCCAGCCGTCTGGCAGAAAGCTCGTTTTACCCTCAAATACGATATTCAGAGTATCTTGGTCGGGGAATCGCGCGTTCCGCATCTTTTTTTGTGTGGCAACTAGTTTAGTTGTCATATCATCGGTGCGCATCTTCGCTAGGTTCATAAGCAAGACACCACTATTGAAATACGTCTTGTGGCTGGCGATGTTCAGTATTTTTCTGCAATACTTAGCAAACGATGAACTGGCAGGTCTACGCGAGAGTGCATCAAGCACCACTCCGATATAATTATTGCCTATATCAATGTTGTATAGCTCGACAACATCGTCTAAAATCAGCACATCCGTGTCAAGATATAGCACTTTATCTAGCTCTGGCAGAATTTGTGGCAGAAAAAATCGGTAGTAGATAGCCAGCGGATAGCACGTAATGTTGAGCTGGTCAAGCCCATAGCTAGCTACAAACGGACGAGCATCAATGAAATCTATTTGAACATTGTAGTCAGACAGCGTTTCTAAAAGTTCACGGTTGCCGTCGCTAATGCCATCGTGAACGATGTATATATTATACGTGTTCTGCACGGACGCATTAGATACGAATGAACTAATAGCTACTCCCAAATATGGAGCATAATTGTCGTCAGCTACAAATACTACTGGTATCATGAACTGTATCCTACCACGAACTATACCCTAATTGCAAGATACAAGTTTATTAAGAGACGCTATAAATTCCTTGCAACCCTCCAGCATTTGTGATACACTCGTAGAGAGGTGTTTTAGTGAAGATTTCCACTAGGGGGCGTTATGCCCTGCTGATGTTGCTAGATTTGGCTGAACACAAGAGTGAGGGTTACGTATCCCTAAAGGATATTGCCGATAGGCGGCAAATATCTAAGAAATACCTAGAGCAGATAGGTTCTCTTCTCAGTCACTCCAATATACTGCGTGCCAATCGTGGCTATCAGGGTGGTTATATGCTTGCCCAATCGCCTGAACGCTATACTATAGGACAAATTCTACGTATCACCGAAGGCTCGCTCTGTCCTACCGCCTGTGCAGAGGGCAACCCCGCCGTGTGTGAACAATCTGATGAGTGTAAAACATTACCTATCTGGCAAGGGCTAAATAACCTTATCAACGAATATCTTGATGGTATTACACTAGACGAAGTATCAAAACAGGTTTCCAAGAATGCAAATGATGATTATTCTATATAAAATAACTATTTGGAGCGTAATATTATGATATTATCAGAAGAACATTTACTTATACGCGAAACGGCTGCTGAGCTTGCTGTTTCAGCAATTGCACCGCTTGCTGTAGAGGCGGACAAAGACGCAAAATTCCCTAAAGAACAGATTAAAGCAATAGCCCAACAGGGCATGCTACTCATCAAAGTGCCTGACAACTACGGCGGTGGTGGCGGGGACGTGCTGTCATATACGTTGCTTATGGAAGAAGTAGCTAAAGCCTGTGGCTCTACAGCGATGACTATGGCGGCACATGCACTTACCGCCGACTGCATATTAAAGTTCGGCTCTGAAGAGCAGAAGAAAGAGTATCTGCCAAAAATGGCAACTGGGGACTACTTCGGTGGTTTCGCACTGACCGAGCCAGAGGCTGGCTCTGATGCAGGCAATGTTCAAACGACAGCTGATGACAATGGTGATTACTACCTGCTAAATGGCAAGAAGGCGTTTGTAACATCAGGCGACTATTGTGACTTTGTGTTGGTTGTGGCAAAGACGGACGCTACCGCAAGCCCATCGCGCTCAATGACGACGTTCTTGGTGGACAAAGAACATTTCAAGGTGACGAACCATGTCAATAAAATGGGGCTTCGGGCTTCGCACACGGTAGATATAGAGCTAGTAAATGCAAAAGTGCCAAAAAATGCAGTGCTGGGCAGTGTCGGGCAGGGGTTCAAAATAGCAATGTCTGCACTAGATGGCGGGCGCATAGGTATAGCCTCGCTAGCTGTGGGACTATTGCAAGCCTGTGTTGAGGAGAGCGTGGCATATACTGGCAGTCGTGTGCAGTTTGGGCATCCGATATCTGACAATCAAGCTATCCGCTGGATGCTTGCCGATATGCATAAAGACTGTGAAGCGGCTAGGCAACTTGTCTGGCATGCGGCTAGCCTGTGTGATGCTGGGCGCGATTTCGGACTGGCGGCATCTACTGCAAAGCTATTCGCATCTGAAGCTGTTATGAACAACGCAATCAACGCTATACAGGTGCAAGGCGGCTACGGATATTGCAAACCCGCTAAGGCAGAACGTCTATTTAGAGATGCCAAGAGCACGGCTATTGCAGAGGGTACGTCTGAAGTTCAACGGATGGTCATATCAAACTATATAGTGAAAAAGTAGCCTGATGAGCAATCTAGCTAAGCGCATACTAGCCGCAGTGGTGTTGCTCCCTGTTGCAATAGGCATCACATTTTGGGAGCCTCGTTTCACTTTAGGTGTACCAATTCCATTTTTAATAGCCATTTGTTCGCTTATTATAGCGGGTAATCGTGAGGTTCACAGACTGCTTATGGTGGCTGGTGAGCCTGTGTCTTCACGGGTGGTATGGTTTGGCAGTGTAGTGTTGCCAGTATCTTTTGTGTTTTCGTTCGCAATCGTCCCTTTAATACTACTGCTTGTGTTTATGATATTTGCTATGAAGTTATTTTCTAAAGAACCAACCGCCGATTCTCTGCGCTTTGTGGCTGTTAATCTGTTTGGTGCGCTGTTCCTCCCATTTATGCTGGTATGGCTACTGCCAATACGTGCAATCAATGTGTGGTGGGTAGTCTATCTGTTCGTAGCTATCTGGCTATCAGATAGTGCGGCTTATTTCGCAGGCTCGCTCATCGGCAAGCACAAAGGGATAGTGGCTGTCAGCCCCGCTAAAAGCATTGAAGGCTTTATCGCTGGTCTCATCTTCGGGGTTGCTGGGTCCGTAGCGTTCTATAGGTGCGTTATGGTCAATACAGACAACTTCCTCTCCTACAATATGAGCAACTTCAAGCTGGTAATAATATCTATATTGGTGGTAGTGGCGGGTATCTTGGGCGACCTATTTGAATCAATGCTTAAACGAAATGCTGGGGTGAAAGATAGCGGTTCGCTCATACCAGGGCACGGCGGCATACTTGATAGACTAGATTCTATAATATTTGCTGCACCTGTCTTGGCTGCAGTCTTGCTCATAACGCTCTCTCCTGTGTGGTAGCCTATGAAAAAACTCGGCATAATAGGGGCGACAGGCTCAATAGGCAGACAGGCGATAGACGTAATCGTCAGAAATAACGAAGCTAACAGGACTTCAGATGATAAATGGGACATCAGTTTCCTATCAGCACATACTGATGAAACGCTACTTGCTGAAAATGCCAGCAAAGTTTCTGCTAAAAAAACATTCTTAACGGCTAATGGTTATGACGAGCTGTCAAAATATCTTGAAGTTGAACCGCTGGATATGGTGCTGGTGGGCGCATCAGGTGCAGGTATCACCCAGCTAGTCTATAATCTCGCTAAATGCGGCACCACTATAGCTTTGGCAAATAAAGAGTGTATAGTATCTGCGGGCAGTTTTATCATGAGTGCGGCTAGAGAGTCTGGGGCAAACGTTATCCCAGTTGATAGCGAACATTCGGCACTGCTGCAGTGTATGTTAGGACACAATAGAGCGGACATTGCAGAGCTAACCATGACGGCAAGTGGCGGTGCACTTAGAGATATGACTGCAAGTGAAATAGAAAACGTTAGCCCCGAGCGAGCATTGAAACATCCCAACTGGAGTATGGGGAAGAAGATTACCATAGATTCTGCCACCCTTATGAATAAAGGCTTTGAGCTGATAGAAGCTAAATGGCTCTTTGATATGCCCGCTGACAAGTTAAAGGTGGCACTTCACCCGCAGAGCATAGTTCACGCACTAGTTTCATATAAAGATGGCGCAATTATCGCACATCTTGGGGTGGCTGATATGCGCATCCCTATATCCTATGCGCTAGGTTACGGACTATACGGACAACGTGTAGAGTCAGGCGTTCAGCCATTGAATATCGCTGAACTTGGCACTTTAACATTTGCCAAGCCTGATTTATCTAAGTATAGATGTCTGAAAATTGCCCTAGATGTGCTAAATTCAGGAAAGAATGCCCTTGCTATTGTAATGAACGTGGCAGATGAGGTGGCGGTGGAACTATTCCTAAATGGTAAATTGAAGTTCAATGGTATAGCCACCCTTGTGGAAAATGCGCTAAACGAGGCAACCTTTTGTGAACCAAATAGCATAGACGATGTCTTATATATTGACAGAGAAGTTCGTGCAAGACTAAATAAGATTTCAAATGGGAGTAAGAGACAATGACAATAACATCAGCGATTCTAGCAGTGCTTGCGCTAGGTATTTTAGTATTTGTCCATGAGCTTGGACACTTTATCGCTGCAAAAGCGTGCGGTATATATGTAGAGAGCTTTTCATTAGGTTTCGGTCCTAAACTGCTCACCTATAAATACGGCGAGACAGAATATTGTATATCGTTAATCCCGTTGGGGGGCTATGTTGACCTGCACAGGATGTTTAAGGAAGTAGATGCGATTGAGGGTAAAGAATCAGCTGCTTTCTTTAATAAATCGTATCCAAAAAAGATTTTTGTCATTACTGCGGGCGTGTTGTTCAACGCTATTTTTGCAGTGGTGCTGATAAGTGCAGTGTATATGCTAGGCTATGAGGCATATTCCCCAGTTGCGGGCATTGTAAAAGACGGTGGCACAGCACAGCTGGCAGGCTTTAAGAGCGGAGATAAAATTCTGTCGGTTGAGGAGAGAACTATTCGCTCTTGGGAACATTTTTTAGAATCAATAAAGGGCGACAAACCCCTATCTATAGTAGTAGAACGGGCGGGCGCAGAAAAGCTCCTGTCCCTTGTGCCTAAAATGACAGACGTAACGCTCTTAACAGGTGATGTTGTGCGTGCACCTGATTTAGATATGAGTGTGCGAATAAGCCCTGTTATAGGGGCTATTTCAACAGGGCTACCCGCTGAAAAGGCGGGGTTGCACACGGGGGACGTTATAACGAGCATTAACGGGGTTAAGATTAACGATTGGCAGCAGATACCTGCTATCGTTAGGGGCAATGCCGACAAGCCGTTATCGTTGCGCTACGTGCGTGCTGGTGCAGAGCATAGTGTCACAATAACACCTATTGTGCCTAGCGGGATGGAAAATGCTATAATAGGCGTCACCACTAAGGGGGGCGACTTAAAGCTACGGGAAAACCCAGCTAAAGCCCTTATTCTTGGAGCAAAACGTGCAGGGGAGATTACTCATGTAATACTTTCTAGCCTGCGTCAGTTAATTGCTGGCAAAGTGTCGCGCGACAACATCGGCGGACCTATAGTGATATTGCAAGAGGGGGCGAAATCTGCTAAAAACGGCTATGAAAACTATCTGCTGTTTATAGCGTTAATAAGCATAAACCTAGCAATCTTAAATATCTTGCCTATACCTGTGCTAGATGGCGGTTATGTGGCACTATTCACATGGGAGGCACTTAGGCGCAAAACTATTGAACCACGTATACGCGAGAGCGGACAAGCTGTTGGTATGGCACTATTATGCGCACTGATGGTATTCACATTTTACAACGATATAGCAAGGTTTTTGAGGTAGCAGTGTGAGGAAGATTATAAATAGCATTCCTAGAAGAGAGATTATAATTTTTGCCGCTATTGTAAGCGTTCTAGCGTTTTTCATAGCAGTAGTGTTACTGGACAATCCTAATAAAGGGCTAGTTGCCACCGCTAATGCGGAGATGAACGTTCTCGTATCGGCATTAAAACTATATAAGCTGGACAATGGAATATATCCTAGCACAGAGCAGGGATTGTCTGCGCTAATCAGAGCACCTGAGACAGAACCACTACCTGAAAGCTATAAAGCAGGGGGATATATAGTAGGTAAGCTACCGAAAGACCCAACGATAGACGTTTGGGGCAATAAATACATATATGTTGCAATAGACAACGGAACAGTATTTGAGCTAACCTCGCTAGGCTCTGATGGCAGACGCGAAGGCAAACGACATAAAACAGATATAACGATACGAAGCCAAAAATAGCAACATTTATTTGTTAGACTCCTTTGTACGTCCCTCGCAAGCCCATATTAGACACACTAACCAAACAAGACCCGTCACCCCCAGAAATAGGTTAACCCAAAACAGCGTTCTTGCTGATGCCATATTCCTCTTCTTTGCAAGTATGAACGGCAATAAATAAATGATGACAGCAACAACGCCAAGTACCAGATAAAAGATGCTCTCCATGTTATCTCTCCTCTTGCAGGAAAACTATCACATAGTTATTGAAAAGTCTAGCAAAAAGCATAGGGGCTTTCGCCCCTATGCTATAATGTTACCACTTGCTGTTTTTGACGTGTCCTGCAACCTCTGCACGGCAGAGCTGCTTAGCCTTGTAGCTATCTTTTTTCACAATTTCAAAAACACTTACACATTTTGGGTCAAGGGCGATTTTCAACCCCTCATCACACAACCGCTCAATATCTCCAGACAGTTTTATGATTGTAGCGTGAATATCGTTGGTCCTGTCAGCATCAAAAACTTTCTTGGCATCCACTGCCGACAGCTCCGTGAACTTTTCCCGCGTAGCACCACACTTCGGACATGGGTCTTTTCCCCCGTCTTCCACCATCTCATACCCGCATACCGAACAAACAATCAGTTTCCTTTCCATAATCATTTACCTCCTGTAGTAAATCTCTAACTTTATTGCCGCTTGACAAAAATATCATCTATCAATCCATATTCCTTAGCTTCTTCTGCACTCATAAAATAGTCTCGCTCCATATCCTGTTTCAGCTTATCCAAACCTTGCCCCGTATTATCAGCCATAATCTTCGCCATCTGCTCCTTAGTGCGCAATAGCTCGTTCAGATGTATCTCCATATCAGTCGCCTGCCCACGCGCACCGCCAGATGGCTGGTGTATCATTATCCGCGCATTAGGCAACGCAAACCGCTTGCCCTTAGTCCCTGCCGCCAGCAAGAACGCCCCCATACTGGCAGCCTGCCCTAGACAAATAGTGGAAATCTCACATTTGATATAGTTCATCGTGTCAAAAATCGCAAGCCCACTCGTCACTGAACCACCGGGTGAATTGATGTAGAAAAATATATCCTTTTCAGCATCAGTCGCCTCTAAAAACAATATCTGCGCTATAATAGAGTTAGAAACTTGGTCATCCACCTCGCTACCAAGGAAAACTATGCGGTCTTTCAACAGCCTAGAATATATATCGTAGCTACGCTCGCCCCTACCAGTCTGCTCTATTACATAAGGAACGTAATAACTCATTACTCTTGCCCTTTATTGTCAGCTTGCACCTTTTCAGCCGATGCTTGTGCTTCCAACGCATCACGTTCAGCCTTCATCTGCTCAAATTCGCTCTTAGTATATAGCGTCTCTTTCATTGTATTGTTAGATACCAAATAAGCATACACCTTGTCGCTCAATAGGTCGCTCTTCATAGTAGAGAACAACTGCGCATTATCGGTAATCTCTTTCTTAATCTCTTCCACAGAACGTTTCGCCCGCTCAGATATACGCTCAAATTCTTTAGCTATATCTGCCTCCACCACCTCTAACTTGGCAGTTTCAGCTATCCTATTGATGACAAGAGCACGTTTAATCTGCGTTTCAGCGTCAATCATCAGCTTTTCAGCCATAGTCTTTACATCAAACCCATAAGTAGCAGGGTCTAACCCCATCTTATAGTATTGCGCTAGATTTTGCTGAGCAATCCGTTCCGCCTGTTCACGCACCACAGAATCGGGCACTTCAAATGGATTCTCCTCTATCAGCACATCAAGCATACCCAACATGTTTTCAAGTTGCGCTAAGTGGTCTGCCTCGTCTTGCAAATCTTCCTTTATTTTGGTCTTTAGCTCGTTCAAATTAGACGTTAAACCAGACACCTTTTTAGCGAAATCATCGTTAGCTTCAGGCAACTTCTTTTCCTTAATTTCATGCAGGGTGACATCAAAGCTAGCTTTCTTGCCAGCTAGGTCTTTCTGATGATAGTCTTCAGGAAAGTCTATAGTAATAGTCTTAGTGCCATCAACCTTCATCCCTTCAATACCCTCTTCAAAACCAGCAATAAAACTCTTGCTCCCAAGCAACAAACTCTGCTTATCAGCAGTGCCACCATCAAACTTCTTGCCGTCTATCTTGCCTACATAGTCTATCAATACTAAATCGTCAGTCTTAGCCGCACGTGCTTTATCGGGCACAACATAGTCAGCAAGCCGTTCACGCAACTGCTCTATCGTAGAACCAATGTCTGATTTGTCTATGGTTATTACCATCTTGTTGAACTCGTGCCCGCCTACGTTGGCAACAGTCACATTGGGGAACACATCCACATACGCCTTGAACGTGATAGGCTCGCCCTCCTCAACCTTAATGTCGCGCACATCAGGTGGGTTGAGCGGGTTAATATTATTGGTGATGAGAGCATCTTTAATGTTGTGAGAGAATAGCTTTTCCAGTGCATCAGCCTTGATTTTATTCAGATGTTGCTTCCTAACAACGTTTACAGGCACTTTGCCCGGACGAAAACCGGGTATTTTGACCATCTTAGCCAACGCATCAGCCTCAGCACCCATACCTTTTTCATACTCCTCGTATGGTAATTCTATTGACAATTCCTTCTGCGACCTAGGCGCATCACTAATATCAACTTTCATTTTGATATCTCCTTATACAAAATACACACTTAGGCATTCTACCCTAACATTTGATAGCGTGTCAAGATTTTTTATAAAATATATTTAGATTGCAGGTGTGCCGTTATCATCTATATACTCAATATCTTTCTAAAATAACCCACCTCGTTCGGTGCTTTCGTCCTGCGTGTTGGCAACCCTGCCAGCTGTTTTATACCTGCTGGCTCAGTCGCCATAATATTTAGGGCTTTTTCTATCACACTGCCAAACTTCGCAGGGTGTGCAGTCGCTAGGATGATTGTATTTTCTGGGTCTAAATGTAATTGGGCTACAGAGGCTGCTCCGCAGGCTGTGTGCGGGTCTATAATATATTTATCACTAGCATAAATGCGCCTTATAGTCTCCTCTATCGCGCTATCGTCCGCAGATGACGACTCAAAGTCAACCCTCAATTTTGATAACAACTCTTTACTAAATGTTATACTCCCAGTATCTTTTAGTTCAACCATAGCAGCTTTTAATCTGTCCGCATTGCCATATAAATGAAATAAATACCGCTCTAAATTAGATGATACCTGTATATCCATTGATGGACTATGCGTTGGCACTACGTCATCTGTGCTGTAGTCGCCATTCTGCACTAATCTATGCAAAATATCATTTTTATTAGTTGCAATTACTAACTTGTCAATGGGCAACCCCATCCGTTTAGCCACATAGCCCGCAAACACATTACCAAAGTTGCCCGTAGGCACTACAAAATTAATCTTTCCGCCACTAATGGCAACAGGCAGCTGCATATACGTGTAGAAATAGTAAGCAATTTGCGCCGCTATGCGCGCCCAGTTGATAGAATTAACCGCCCCCAGCTGGTTAGCTCTCTTAAACTCCACATCGGCAAACAGAGCTTTAACAATATTTTGGCAGTCGTCAAAGGTGCCAGCTACCGCGTAGGTGTGGACATTATCATCTGACACGGTCGCCATCTGTCGCTCTTGCACGGCACTGACGCGCCCATCTGGGTATAAAATGCTTATAGATACACCCTTTTTACCTCTTACTCCTGCGATAGCTGCGCTACCTGTATCACCACTGGTAGCCCCCACTATGTTGAGCATGCCTCTACGCTCAGCCAAAATATATTCAAATAGATTGCCTAGTAGCTGCAGGGCGACGTCCTTGAATGCATAAGTTGGTCCGTGGAACAGCTCTGCGAAATAGCCCGCTCTCGTCCTTATCAGCGGAATTATAGACTTATCATCAAAGCTGGCATAACTCTTCCTTATCAGTGTCTGCAAGTCCCCCGCTGGCATGTCGTCCATATAGCCCCTTAGGACTTCAAGAGCAACGTCCTCATAGCCCAAACCAGTCAGCTTTTTTATATCAATCTGCGGGTAGCTAGCAGGTAGCAACAACCCACCATCCTCCGCCATACCTGTCATAACGGCGTCCTTGAACGAACAAGGTTGGGATAGACCCCTAGTGCTGAAATAATTCATTGTGTGGATAATAAACTTTTTGTGTTATTTTGTCCACAAGTTGCATTAGAACGTTTTAAGTATGATGCAGAAAAGATATATGAATTTCTTGACGGTAGTGTTCAAACGTGGAGCTTTTCATAGATATAGTCATATCTTCGTCTATACTTCTGCTTAGTTCACCAAGCGATGGATAGTCGTCAGCAATAGCCTTTGAGAAACCCGCTCCCAAGAAAAATAGTTGTTTCATTTTATTATAAGACAATGTCGTTCTGTAGTTCTTTTAACTCGGCAAGTGAAAGCCCTGTGAGTCCAGCAACTTTATCAAGCGCAAAACCGTTAACCAAAAGCCCCTTAGCAATCTCTAACGCCTTTGCTCGCAAGCCTTCCAGTTTGCCTTTTCGCTCGCCCTCCTGCATACCTATTAGCATGCCCTCATCAAACGCCTCTTCACGCCATACCCTTTTAGCTACATTGATGTCAAACTCTGATGTCAACATACCCATATTCATTACCTCCCGTGAGTGTCTATATAGAAAGTCTTTTAGTATCCCCCGCTCTATACATATCCTTATAGCTCGCTCCATTGCACTGGCTAAAGCGACTTTGTCCTCGCTATTTATCCCCTTTGTCTCTTGCCTAACAACCTCTACAAACTCCGCATAGTCCCCAAGCGTTCCACTCGCTTGCAATACCTTGCTATTATGCCCTTTATTAACATTCAACACTCTCGCTTCTAACTCTAAAAAGCTATGCACGTCTTTATGTGTTTCGTCTTTTGCAAACATCTCAGATAGCTTTATATAATAATCATCTGCTTTTAACGAAGTAACGCCATTATATAACACTATAAACTCTGGACGGGGAATTGTCAACCTGTTCCTCTTATACACAGCCTCGTCATCTACTATACCCTCATATAAACGAGCTATATATTCTAAAAAACGCAACGGCATATTATCGTTTATAGTTGACTGGTGCTCCATTAAAACAACTAGCTTATCTGCTATAGTAAATGATATATCGTTTCGTCTACCCATAAATAAGACGTTCTCTAGCGTATTGATTGTGATTCCGTCTGAAACTGTATAGCTAACACCATCAATGGCATTGTATAGCTCAACGAGCTTCTCTTTTTCAGAGAATAACGCTGTAAATACGCTATCCTTGTATTCCCTGTTGGTATCAACATCTGACATAATACGGGATACTATAATAAAAATATGTGGTTGTCAACAGAATAAACGGCAATAATTTATGCTTGACGAAAGCAGTTCAAATATACTCCAGCAATAGCTCATAAGCCAATAAAAAAGTTTGTAAATTTAACCAAGATTAGAAAAACACGTTTTTTACCTTTGTAGCACAATTATTTTTAGATGTCAAAGAAAAGGCTATGAGCTGTAAAGGTAGGCTTTTCCTCCCCCTTGACGGGGGCAACCTCGTTGACGGATACAGGTGGATGTGCCCTAATCCATATTTAGAAATTTCCTATTGCAAAATGTAATAGACTGCGGTACAATCGCAGGTGCTGTGGTCTTAACATCGACAACGGAAGGTTGATAATGCCAAAATTTAATGATTTTGATATGGAAAACTGGAAAGAGTTGACCGATATTGACACAGGTAGCCTGTGGATTATTGAACGAAGGGACAACATTGGCAAACACCGCGGATTTTATCATGGCAATTTTGTTCCGCAAATTCCGCGCCATTTTATTAAACGTTTTACAAAATTGGGCGATGTGGTGCTTGACCCGTTTATGGGTAGCGGAACGACTGCTTATGAATGTGAAACTCTCGACAGAGACTTTGTTGGTATAGATATAAAGCCTGAAATGATTGCTTATGTACGAGAAAGATTAAATGAACAAGCATTGCTTTATGAAGGCGATAGCACAGATGAAAAAGTATTTGATACAATCTGTGCCGACTTGCAAAAACATAATCGCAAGAATGTTCAGTTGGTGGTTTTGCACCCGCCTTATTTTGATATATTGAAGTTTAGTGATAACCCTAAAGATTTATCAAATGCAAAGAATTTAGACGAATTCAAAAGCTCTTTTGCGTTAGTAGTGAATAACTGCATAAAACTGCTTGAAAACGGGCGGTATTTAGTGGTTGTAATTGGCGATAAATATTCTAAAGGGCAATGGCATCCTTTGGGTTTTTATTGTATGAATGAATGCATGAACTTGGGATTAACCTTGAAAAGTATAATCGTAAAGAACATGGACGGCAACAGAGCAAAACAAGGCAAAAACGATATTTGGCGGTATCGTGCGCTGTCGTCAGATTATTATTTATTCAAGCACGAATACATATTGTTGTTCAAGAAAGGATAAAGTATGACTAAAACAGAATTATTTTTAGAATTGGCAAAACCAGATGGCAAAGGGCAGAGCCGTTGGGTTAATGCCCCAGAATTTGATGGTAAATATAAAGAGTTGCAACTGGGCAACGGCGGTAGCTGGTGCCGTAGAGAGTCAGCACTTGCCAAAAAATATATAATTGAGTTTGACAAAACAAAAACTGCTGGCAATTCCATAGATGCAATTCGCCTTGTTGGACTGAATACCGAAAAGCAGTTTAATCAGCGGATTCGTGCCGATATTCGTGAAATGCTACAGAAAGAAAATTGTGTTATGCTGGGTATAAGGGGCAATTCAGAGAATACAAAAATTGAAATAGACCATAAAGATGGGCGAAAAAGCGATTCACGTGTTTCAGATATAGCAACACAAGCAGTATCTGACTTTCAACCCTTGTGCAAAGCTGCCAATGATGTTAAAAGGCAGATTTGCAAGCTTTGCAAAGAAACTAATAAACGTTGGAATGCAAAGAATATAAAAGGAAATCCTTATCCTTTTTATGAAGGAGATGAAAGCTGGAATGAAATATTGGGTTGTAAGGGGTGTTATCAGTACGACCCTGTGGAGTATCGTAAAGAATCAGTCCGTAAAATAAGCAAGGAAGCGGCGGATTATATCTCTAAAAAATTATTTGGAAACAACGTATGAACTATATCGGCTCCAAGCATTCTTTGTTGGATTTTCTGGAAAGAGGCATACTAACAATAGCGAGTGACGCTTGCCACACTTTTTGCGACTTGTTCGCTGGGACAGGTGCGGTTGGGCGACATTTCAAGACAAAGGGCTTTTCTGTTATTGCTAATGACTTGCAATATTACGGGTATGTTTTGAACAAGCATTATATTGGAAATCACCGTCCATTGGAGTTTGCAAATCTTGATGAAGTTCCTAATCCTACCACAGAAAGCGTTTGTGCGTATCTATCTAAATTACCAGCTCAGCACGGCTTTATTTATAACAACTATGCTGGGAATAGCGGACGCTTATATTTTTCTGACGAAAACGCCGGAAAATGCGATTCAATTCGTGAAAAGATAGAGAAGTGGCATAAAAATAACAAAATTACAGATGGCGAATATTATTTTCTAATAACAAGTTTGCTAGAGCAGATTGACAAGCATGCAAATACCGCATCGGTCTATGGGGCTTTCTTAAAAAAATTAAAATCATCGGCACAAAGAGTTTTTAGCTTAGTGCCTTCGCCGTTGTTGATAAATGCTCAAGAGCACAAAGTTTATAATAAAGACGCAAACGTCTTGGTTCGTGAGATTGAAACAGATATCTTATATCTTGACCCGCCGTATAACGAGCGACAATATGCCAGTAACTATCATTTACTGGAAACGATTGCTAGATATGATTCTCCAGCAATAAAAGGAAAAACAGGACTGCGGAATTATGATGAACAAAAATCAGATTACTGCCGCCGTTCTGACGTGAAAGGGGCTTTTGCGGATTTAATCAAAAATGCACGGGCAAAATACATATTCTTGTCATACAATAATGAGGGGCTACTTTCATTAGGCGACATCAGGGACATTATGTCTTCACGAGGAGAATATGGTTTTTTTACGCAAGAATACAGCAGGTTCAAGGCAGATGCTAATCGCGACTATACTGCCAATAAAACAACTGAATATCTGCACTGGGTAAAGGTTGAGAATTAACAACTTCTCCCTTGACTTAAAAGTGTATCTATCTACAAAAGCAACTCCGTTGATGTTGCAAAAAAACTAATCTTGTTGTAGTATAACCAAACTGAGGGGGTGGCAGGCGTGTTTATATTTGATAGATTTACAGAGCGGTCGCGGTTTGTATTGCGGCTTTCTCGTGTGGAAGCCGAGCGGCTCTCAAGCGAATATATAGAGCCTGAACACCTGCTTATAGGGCTTTTGCGCGACCCTAAAAACTCTTGGGTGATAACTGAAATATTCAAATCTCATAAGATACTTATTCCTAGATTGATAGAGGAGATTAGCAACACATCAGAATATAGCGGGTTTGTGTTGCGTGGGGGGTTGCCACTAAGCACATTGTCTCAACGCGTATTGGCACATAGTTTTGAAGAAGCAAAACTGCTGGGTCAGCTATATATCCATCCAGAGCATATAATGCTAGGTCTTATGCGTGAAAAGCGCGGACGTGCGTTTTCTACCCTCTCTAAATTGGGCTTTGACTATGCCATTATAAAAGAAGATATGATTAGACACCTTACTAGGGCACACGCTAAGGTAATGTCTGCAACGCCCACGCTAGATGAATTCGGCGTAGATTTAACGCTGAAAGCTGTCAATGCCCTGCTAGACCCAGTTATCGGGCGGCAGATGGAGATAAACCGCTTAATGCGCGTGTTGTCGCGCAGGGTGAAAAATAATGCGATACTATTGGGTGAGCCGGGTGTCGGCAAGACTGCTGTTGTGGAGGGTATAGCTCAAAGGCTCGCAACAGATGATGTGCCGTCATCACTGAAAGGCAAGAGACTCATATCGCTGGAAGTTGGCGGGCTGGTAGCAGGCACAAAATATCGCGGGCAGTTTGAGGCGCGTATTAAGGCTATCATAAAGGAAGTTGAAGCGGCTAAAGACATAATAATATTCATTGACGAGATGCATACCATAGTGGGTGCGGGTGTTGCTGAGGGGATAGCGGCAGATGCGGCGCAGATGTTAAAACCAGCCCTAGCGCGTGGCACGTTTCAGTGTATAGGCGCAACAACATTCAGTGAATATAGAAAATACATAGAGAAAGACGGCGCATTTGAGCGCAGATTCCAGACGATAGATGTGGAGCCTCCTAATGCCGATGACACATATCTAATACTATCGGGCGTTCGCAAGAACTACGAGGACTACCACAAGGTGCTCATCCCCGATAATGTGTTAAAAGAGACAGTTAGGCTGACAGACCGCTATGTTTCATACAGGTTTCAGCCCGATAAGAGTATAGACATAATAGATGAAGCTTGCTCTAAAGTAAAAATCCACCACCAAACGGCAAAGGTTGGCGCGGGTGTTGGTGTAGGCAATGGCGACTACGGGAGCGACGGAGACGAGCACTTCCGCTACGGGGAACAGGACGAATACGAGCTGGATGTGCCTATATTGACGGTGGATGATGTATCAACCGTGATATCTGAGCTGACACATATACCTATACATAGGCTACAATACAGCGATAAAGAGCGACTAGGGACACTAAAGAGATACCTAGAAAGCCATATTATAGGGCAGGACGAGGCAGTGAAAAAGGTATATAGCACTATGTTGCGTAGCTTTGCGGGTATAAGTAGCCCGAATCGTCCACTAGGCTCATTTATATTCCTAGGTCCTACGGGTGTGGGCAAGACGGAGATAGCCAAAAGGCTTGCATACAGCCTATTTGACTCAGATGATGCATTGATACGGATTGATATGAGTGAGTTTAACGAGGCGTTTAATGTAACAAAGCTGATTGGCTCACCACCCGGCTATATAGGCTATGAGGAGGGGGGCAGGCTTGCCGAGCAGGTGCGGCGCAAACCGTATAGTGTGGTATTGTTTGATGAGATAGAGAAAGCGCATTCCGATGTGGCGCACATATTCCTGCAACTATTGGATGACGGTTATATCACAGACGGGCTTGGGCACAAGGTGAACTTTAGAAACACAGTTGTAATATTCACGTCCAACCTTGGTATGAAAGACGCTGCTACGGATAACACGTTAGGGTTTAGTGACAGCAACTCCAATGCAGCATATAAGAAACAGGTGCGTTCAGCAGCTAAACGGGCGTTGCAGTTGCATTTCCCACCTGAGTTCTTGAATAGGATAGATAATATTGTCCACTTTAACCCGCTGGGTGTGGACGAATTAAAGGCTATATTTGATATGAACATAGCTGAACTGAACAACAGACTTGCACTATATGGCAAGCAGTTGGACGTGTCAGACGAGGCAAAGGACAGTCTAATCGTCAGCAAAGACTATTCATATCAATACGGCGCAAGACCTATCAGGCGACTAATACAGGAACACATTGAAGATAATATCAGCGAACAGCTACTTACATGCGGGCTTTCTAGGCGTAAAAAGCTAAGGCTAGTGTTAAAAAATGGCAAACTCACTATCGTATAAGAAGATATTGCTCTTCGGCACGGGGGCAATCGGCGGCTATTTCGGTGGAATGCTTAGCAGGTCTGGCGTAGACGTTACGTTCATTGCACGCGGGGCAAGGCTAGCGGCGATGCAAGCTAATGGCTTAACATTAATTCAAACTACTGATAACAAGACTGATAGGCTGATTGTGAAAGCACAAGCAGCACCAGAGGGGATTTACGACCTAATTATAATATCTACAAAATCAGAGGGCACAGAGGCTGCTACACTAGCCTGTAAGGAGCATTTAGCGACTGGCGGGGCTGTGTTGTCATTGCAGAACGGCGTTGATAATGTTGACAAAATAGCAAAGGTGTTTGGTGCAGATTGTGTGGTGGGAGGCGTGATATTCAGCGGTATCTCTGTACCAGTGGCAGGTGTTGTGCGCTATGAGCCAAGGACGTTCCTAATGCTGGGCGGAATCACAGAGACAGCAAAACAGCACGATGAAGGACTTAAAGCGTTATTCACTGCCGCAGGGGTAAAGAGCCGTGTTGTGGCTGATATACGTGTAGATATGTGGCGCAAGCTCACGCGCAATATGGTTATCAATCCGCTATCTGCCTTAACGGGAGCTACTATGGGGCAGATGTGGGCTAGTAAATCGCTACTGCGGGTGATGAAAACTATTGCAATGGAGACTGTTGCCGTTGCAAATGCATCCAATGTGCCACTCACAGCCGAAGATGCAGACAAGGTGCTGATATTAGCTGAAATATATGCTGACTATAAAACGAGTATGCTACAAGATGCGGAGCTAAACAAACCGTTGGAGCTTGATGGCATTATGGGTGTGGTGGCAGAGGCAAGTAGCACTGGCAAGGCAGTCGCCCCAGTGTCAGCCGCACTATACGATATAATGAAGTTTATCTTCGCCGAGCGTTGGCACCACACATTCCCGCGATTAGCGGCGGATGTTATCGTATATAACAAAGACAAGGTTCTGCTGATTGAGCGCAAATTTGAGCCGTTCGGCTGGGCGATACCGGGAGGCATGGCAGAGCTGAATGAGAAGATAGAGCACACCGCAGTGCGTGAGCTGATGGAAGAAACGGGGGTCATAGTAGCAGAAAGCAACTTAAAGCTATTGGGTGTCTATTCGGAACCATCTAGGGACAAACGCGGGCATACGGTATCGGTAATTTATTACGTAGTAATAGAGGGCGATGTAATTATTAAAGCTGATGATGATGCCGCAAATGCTGATTTTTTTGAGCTAGACAAGCTGCCACCGCTTGCTTTTGACCATAGCAAGGTGCTGGCTGATTTTAGGAATATATTTAGGGGTGTAGTATGAACATCGGCATAATAGGGGTTGGATACGTTGGACTACCTACAGGTGTGGGGTTCGCCGAACTGGGGCATAATGTAATCTGCGTTGACAAACTGCAAGATAAGGTGGATGCACTGAAAGCTGGCAAACTCACCCTGTTTGAAGAGGGACTTGAGGATTTGTTTAATAAAAACGTGAACGCTGGGCGGCTGAGTTTCACCACGTCCATGAAAGATGCCGTATCAACCGCCGATGTCGTGATTATCGCCGTAGGCACTCCGCCACACCCAATAACTAAAGAAGCCGATATGAAATATATCTATGCCGCGTCAAGCGAACTAGCCGAACACTTGAGTGACTACACCGTAGTTGCCACCAAGTCAACTGTGCCTGTAGGGATAGGCGACGAGATAGAAAAACGCATTAGACAAGTGTCGCCAAAGGCAGCAGTTGATGTTATTTCAATGCCAGAGTTCTTGCGTGAAGGGTTTGCCGTTCATGACTTTTTTCATCCCGACCGTGTAATTATCGGCACTAACTCTGAAAAGGCACGGACAGTGGTAGAGGAGCTATATTCTGTCTATCCTACGCGCCCAGAGATACTATACGTGCGCAGACGCAGCTCAGAGATTATCAAATATGCAAGCAACGCATTCCTTGCTATGAAGATACATTACATTAACGAGATGGCAGACTTCTGCGAAAAGGTTGGAGCTGATGTGTATGAAGTGGCAAAGGGTGTGGGGCTAGATACGCGCATAGGCAGTAAGTTTCTGAACCCTGGTCCGGGCTATGGCGGTAGCTGTTTCCCTAAGGATACTAATGCGCTGGCATATATGGCAAGGCATACGTCCGTTGACCTATCGCTGGTTGAGGCAACTATCAAGGGAAATGATGAGCGCAAACAAATGATGTCTATGCGGATACTCGCCGCAGTCAAGGGGGTGGAGCATCCGAAAATTGCAACTTTCGGGCTGGCATTCAAGGGTGGCACGGATGATGTGCGTGAATCGCCTGCTATAGAGATAATCAGCGAGCTAGTCAGTCGCGGTAGCAAAGTGGTGGCTTACGACCCAAAGGCTACGGACAGCGCACGAGCGATATTGGGCAGTTCTATAGAATATGCCAGCGACCCATACAAGGCAGTTGAGGGAGCGGATGTACTGGCAGTGCTGACGGAGTGGGAGGAGTTCAGAAACTACGACTTGGTGAAAATCAAAGGACTAATGAAACGGGCGAACATAGTTGACTTGCGCAATATATTGGACGGACAAAAGGCTGTCAACTTAGGGTTTGCATACAAAGGGATAGGGCGGTAGCAAGCAACGTTTAACCAGCTATTTACTTCTCTAACGTCACTACAATTTCAGGGTTATCGTCATCCACTGGGTATTCTGGTATGATATCATACAGGCGACACGCATAGTGCTTAGCAATCTTGTTTAGATGGGCTATGTTATATGCTCGCCTGAACGATTCCACTTCAGCAATAAATGACCTGTTGACGCCAAGCGCAGAAGCTAGTTCCACCTGCTTGTTGCCATGCTTTCTACGCAACTTCCTAACATTCTCAGTAATTAGACGTTGAATCTTTTCTATCATAATTAAAAATATTCTGCTTGCATTTTTTATATTTTGTGTTATCTATAGATAACAATAATTTTAGGATGGTGTTTGATATGAAAAAGTTCTGTGTTTTAGTTTTGTTGTTATCGTTGGCGTCTCTATCTATGGCAGAAGACAGAAAATGGAATCTGTCGCTAGGGTTTGGTTCACAGTCAAGTGCCGAATTGGAATATGCTAATGGCACGAGCGACACCTATGGATTAGGTGGTTTTAGCTTGGACGCACAGCTATATTTTAACAAGCATTTAGGAGTTGGGATTGGATTCAGAACTGGTGGCAATAAAACCACATGGTTAAACGGCGAAGAAGCAGTAGATGTGGGATTATTTAGTATTAAACTTCTCGGCAAATACGAAGCTGCCACATGGCTTGATTTTTGGGGTGGAATAGGATTTGGATTAGCAACGCTTTCCTATGAATGGTCTCCAAACATCGGCACTGGTGAAAAAGAATCAAAAAGTACTATTGCTCCAGTCATTGAAATAGGAGCAAATGTGTACTGGAAAAACTTTATGTGTGGACCCTTCATCCAGTTGGCTATTATAGATTTTGGAAATGTGGATGCTGCTGTAGCAGATGTTAGTGCAACAGGAGCTATGCTAGGTTTCAAACTAGGAGCAGCATTCTAATCGCTCTGCAATTTAACTCATACCCCTTTCAGGGGTATGAGTTTCTAAAATCCATTTGACATCTATCTGCCCAGCGATTACAATGTGCGTATGCAGGATGATAAAAAGAGCGTCTATATCGAGACCACTATTCCAAGTTTTGCCACTGGCAGACCAAGCATTGACACCATAACTGCTGGCAAGCAAGCTGCTACTCTATTATTTTGGGAGCAAAAGCGATATAATTATAAGATGTATGTTAGCCAGTATGTTATAGACGAATGTAAGTTGGGCGACCCTGAAGCAGCACAAAGGCGGCTTAATTTCATAAAAGATATTGAAATTTTATCAAATATTGATGAAGTTAATACGTTGGCTACGATGTATCAACAAATTTTAGATATACCTGAGCGGGCTACAACTGATAGTTTTCATTTGTCTAGCTGCGTTATAGCAAAGATAAACTATTTGTTGAGTTGGAATTGCACTCATTTGGGAATAGCTACTTACGCTAAATTGCGTAGCTATAACGAGGAACACAGCCTTTGGACACCATTATTAGTAACGCCTGATTTTTTGATAAATAGTGAGGAGGATATATGATTTATGCTGACGTGAACCCTCTGGCAGAGGTGCGCCACAACCGCGAAAAATTATTAGAAATATATGGTGGTATAGATGGCTTGCACAGGCATATGAACGAGGAACGTCCAGAACTAGAAAGACAAGGCTGGAAATTCGTTGACCCTAAAGAAGTTGCCACTAGAAACAATTCTGCACAAAACGTATAACTTTTAGCCAGTGTTTAACCAGCTGAGCCTCGCCGATAAGCTATTTAAGGGGGTTTTGCAGACTGTCAATGTCTACGCTGACAGGTGTAGTCGCATACGGCATAAACTATCCGCCTGTGCACTCTGTGAGAGCAACTGCCCCGCAGGGGCGATAAAGGTAGGCGAGGTTGGCTCTAACATTAAAATAGACTGGCAACGTTGCACCCGTTGCGGAATATGCATAAACCTCTGTCCCGTAGGGGTGTTCGGGCTACGTGAGACAACCTACCGCACTCTGCTAAAAAACTTAACTGACAATATAGCTGACAATAAACTGCACATCGCTTGCCATAATAGCCAGTTAGAATGCCCAAAAATAGAGTGTATGGGTATATTAGGCGTAGCCGATATATTACACCTATACACAAACGGCGCACAGAAACTAACGTTGTCTTACGCTTCTGACTGTGAAACCTGTCAAAACCGCTATGGTGTTGCTCTATTAAATGACGAACTGACGGAGCTTGAAAATATCGCCCCACACTTTGAACTATTGGCAGGTATGCAAATAACACACGCGACAGGCGAGACAACTATAAAATTTACTGAAAAGTTCCCTAGTGAGGCACAAACTAAACAGCAAAATAAAGACGTTTTGCCTGTATCGCGCAGAAGACTATTCGCCCAAGCATATAAAGATGCCGCAACTGCTGTGGTAAAGGGGGCAACGCCATTTGTGCCACAAGTATCAGAGGGCAGGACAGTATTCAGCACACAAAAGGAAGTGCCTATCAAGCGGCAAATATTCTTAGAAGCGCTGGCAAAGTGCGGACAGGTTATCAAAAGAGAGATTAAGACTGGTGCATATTTCTATTCGCAGACTATAGCTGACACTTGCACACTCTGCAAGGTCTGTACGCGATTTTGCACCACTGGTGCACTGCACCTGAATGACGATGAAACGGCACTTGTATTCAATGCATCAAAGTGCGTGTCCTGTGGCATGTGCGTGACCGCCTGCTACCACCACTTTATAAAGACAAGCAAAACGACAGATTTAGGGACATTTTGGCTAAAGCTAGAAACAAAGAGAAAACCCCACTAATGAGGGCTAACGTTAGCCTTATTATACGATAATATCATTCTGTAGTTCTTTTAACTGGGCAAGGGAAAGTCCTGTGCCTTTTGACACAAAGTCAAGAGGCATACCGAGTGCTAAAAATTTTTTAGCAGTTTCAAGTTTGCCTTTAAGCTCGCCCTCTAGCAAACCTTCTAGTCTGCCCCTCAACGTGCCTTGTTGCAAGCCTTGTTGCAAGCCTTGTTGCAAGCCTTGTTGCATGCCTTCCTGCAAGCCTTCTTGCATGCCCTCTTCCTTGGCTCTCTCCGCCATACGTAGTCCATAGTTTCTTGCGCTGTTCATATCCCGCTCTGCTTTCTCATAGCCCATATAAGCACGATATAGCGCAGGGTCATCATGCACTGACCTTAACTTCTCATTGATTTCTGCTAATGCGCTGTTCATACCAAATACCCTCCTCAATAGCTCCTCATTACTCTGCTCATTCAAATACACCAGCCATTGATACAACTCATCACTCGCTACATCTAACCCTTTCGCTAACTGTTGCCTAAACCTAACCATATCAAGAAAATGCACCCCAATCAAATCAGACAACATAAAGTCTTTCTCTGTGTCTTCATACAAATGGAAACTAGGGTGTATCTTATCTAAATCAAGGCACTTAAAGTTAACAATGTTTATCGTTATAACAGGACGCAGTTTTGTATAGTCGTCCCCGCTCTCTATACCTAGTATAAACTGTCTGCATAAATAAAACAAGGTTCTTTCTACCATATTGTGTTCGTTGACTAACTGAACTTCTATATTGACTTTTGTCTTGTCCTCAAGCTGTGCTAACACGTCAAGCCTAGATAACTTCCCGTGTATTGTTAGTGCAGATAGTTCCCTGTTGTCTAGTATTTCAAGTGAGACTATAGGCTTTTTCCTAGTATCCTTTAACACCGCATTAAGAAAAGCCATAAGCAGGGGTTCACTCTGCCCACGCTCCCCTAACGTTTTCTTAAAGGCAAAATCATTCAATGGATTCAACCGCTCTGCGATGTTGTTGTTATTCATAACGGCAAGTATAATTGGGGACAGGTCCGTTGTCAACTTTTTTACTTTACAAACGACTATAAATAGGTTACAACGCCTCTAATAACCAGTTTGCATGCAAACGCAAACCCCAACTTTTTATTTTGCAAGGGCTAAGCCACAATCCCCTCCCCCCGTGAGGGGGAGGATATTTAGCTCTTACTGAATTATATAGCGTAATATACTGCTTTTTTAACTTCTTCTTTTTTAGCTCTGGCTTCTGTCTCTGCTTTGGACTTACCGAAACTCCACTTGAAGCTAACCTCTGCTGTGTTCTCTGAATAGTCTCCCTTGATTAGACCGCTATACGATAAACCAACCGTGCCATTCCCAAACAACCGATAGTCCGCACTCGCCCCAAAGGTCGCAGCAGCACTATCGTTCGACTCCGTCCTCGCACGCCACGATACCTCATTAGGCGCCGTAATCTTATAGTCCCCGTCATTCCTCCAAAAATTAACCTCCGTCCCAGCTCGCGCCCCTACACCAAACGCACCAACTTCCTTCCTTAAACTCAAACTCGCAACCGCCAACGCAGTGTTGTCATCCCTATCTCCTATCCTCTGTCCTAACGTATCAACATACCCTTCATGTTGCATAGATACATACCTAACACCAGCTTCTCCCGCAAAAATAAGACTCTCACCCCTACGCTTATATCCACCTACTAATTCGCCCGATATAACATTAGTATCTATATCTGACTTTATATCATACGAAAACACCGTCTTCGTCTCCTTAGTCGTGTATTTGCCATAGTTCAATATCGGACGAACATA
>NZ_BAAIHG010000011.1:0-33248 GCF_054655775.1 Candidatus Termitispirillum reticulitermitis
GCTTTAGCCCAGTGGAAGCGCACATAATCGTTGTTAGGCTCGTGGAAGAATGCCGAGCCAACTAACGCATTCATTATCCTAAAATGCGCAAGCTAGATAAAAATAAAAAGCCGACTAATACCATAAACGCCAAATGGCGAACGGCTACTAGTCGGCTTAATTATCTTAATACCTAACTTAATTGTAGGTATTCTATACCATAAAATGGAGTGCTTGTCAAGAGGAAAAATAATTATTAAGACAGATTTTTTATGTTAGATGACGAGGATATCTTAAGAAGAGCAGATTGACAACTCCTCGTCTAGAGTTTATAGTGTTGTATAATGCTGTTGCTCCACTAGCGGGAGGTAATAAATATGGGAATGCATATTGATGAAGCTATAGACAACTTTCTTGTCTTTCAGACGATTGAGAAAAACTCAAGCAAACTTACTATAAAGGCATACTCTAAAGACTTGATAGAGCTTGCTGACTACGCTACCATGACAAGTCCGCCTGTAAGCGAGATAGAACAATTTGACTACTTCCTGCTCCGTGCATTTGTAGCGACCCTATACGATAGAGGGCTTGCAAAAAGCTCTATTGAACGCAAGGTTGCATCCACGCGATCCTTCTTCAAATATTTACAAAAAAAGATGCTCATAGAGGACAACCCCTCTAGGATGCTAAAATTTCCTAAGAAAGAGAAGAAGCTCCCATCAGTATTCCCTGTTGATGATATAGAACAGCTATTAGATAGCCCTGATGATAACGATACCGCCGCTCATAGAGACAGGCTTATATTAGAACTATTATATGGCACAGGTGTGCGCGTAAGCGAACTAGTGGGACTAAACGTCAGCGATGTTGACATAGGCGGGGCACGTCTGCGCGTACGTGGCAAAGGGAAAAAGGAGCGTATTATCCCGATAGCAGACTTACACATTACACTGTTGCGCAAATATATAAGTTCTATCCCATTTTTCTTAACATCAGGCTATAGTGCTGACGCAAGTGCACTTATCATCAATAGGCGCGGCGGACGCTTTAGTAGCCGTAATATAGGCGAGCTTGTGAAGAAATATCTTAAAAAAACTGGCTTACCCGACAACTATTCCCCCCACTCGTTTCGCCATACGTTCGCTACGCACCTGCTATCCAATGGTGCTGATTTACGCTCTATACAAGAGCTACTAGGACACGAATCACTCTCTACCACGCAAAAATATACACACCTAGACCTACAGAAATTATTAGAGAGCTATAAAGATGCTCACCCTAAAGCCAATGAACACTAAAAAAATTATCAAATTGATTGCAATGAGTAGCATCGTAACCATTGTTGCTACTGTGATAATATATATTGTAGCAGGGAATAGGCAAGCTATAAGCCTGCTGATAAGTGCACCATTTGGTATAGGCGCGCTGGCACTATCTGCTAGGCACATTACAAGAGCTGTTGAGGAAAACAGGCTCAAAGTTTTCTTATTGCACTACGTTTTTAGGCTTGCTTGTTTCTCAATTTTGTTGTATGTATTATTGGTAGTTTTGCATTTAGGTCCCCTTGCTTGTGCATTAGGGCTTACCCTGCCGGTATTTGTTATGATGATAATGATGTTGCTAGACCTTAACAAACCTGATAGGAGTTAGTGTTATGGAACACCCTATGACTATTATATCGTTTCTGCCCCCCGCTATACAAGAGCGGTATGGGCACGTTGTAATGCTGTCGGTGGTAGCGGTCATTGTATTTTGTATCGGGTTGGTTGTCCGCAGGATGACTAACGATGTGCCTACTCGTTCGCAAGCACTAATGGAGGGGCTTATCCGCTACCTGTATGATATGGGCGAGAACGTTATGGGGCACGAGGGCGCAAAGTATATGCCATTTCTTATTTCTATAGCTTTCTATGTAGCAATATCTAATCTGACGGGGCTTATACCCGGTCTTTTCCCCCCTACTACTAACATGAACACTACGGCAGCCCCTGCGGTGTGTGTATTTTTATTCTACCAATACCTCGGGGTCAAGAAACACGGAGCTGCTAAGTATATAAGCCATTTTTTAGGACCTATCTTGCCACTAGCTCCGCTGATGTTTCTGATAGAACTGGTCGGTCAGTTTGCGCGTCCGTTGTCGCTGACGATGCGTTTGTTTGGCAATGTGACTGGTGAAGAGATTATAGTTACGATACTATTTATGATAGCTCCATTCATAGTGCCGTTGCCGATGTATGTGTTAGGGCTATTCACTGGATTGTTGCAAGCATTTGTATTTATGTTATTATCAATGGTCTATATCGGTGGCGCAATAGAAGAAGCGCATTAGTATAGAAAATATATGAACTTAATTAGGGGAGTTGTTATTATGAAAAAGTTTTTAAGGTTGGCTTTCTTTAGCTCAGTGTCGTTTATTGTTGCGTCTCTTCCGGCTCTTGCCCAAGAGGTTCATGCTGCTGTCAGCGTGAAAGAGGGTGCAAATGGCTGGGCGATATTTGTGGGTGCTGGCTTTGCCATAGCTATACCAGCATTCGGTGCTGCAGCTGGTATGGGCAAGGCGATAACGGCTGCTCTTGAGGGTGTTGCACGCAATCCAAGCGTTGCTCCGCGCATTATGACGATGATGATTTTAGGTCTTGCACTTATTGAATCACTTGTTATATATGCCCTTGTCGTAGCAATACTAATGCTATTCACGGCGTAACCCCTTGAAACATTAGTTGATGTTTTTAACGGCTCGCATGCCTGTGAGCCGTTTTTTATTACTAATATGAATCAAGCTATGAATGTAAATATTGGCTTCATCAGCCTAGGTTGTGCTAAAAATCAAGTTGATTTAGAGAAGTTGGCGGGAACACTTGAAGGCAGAACCTTTAACTTTACCGATAAGCTCTCTGAATGTGATGTTGTCATAGTCAACACTTGTGGTTTTATCGCTCCAGCTGTGAGTGAGGCGGTGGATGCTATCCTTGATGCACGAGCAAAGATGCCGAAAAGGGCAAAACTGATAGCATTCGGCTGCATGATGGAGCGTTACAAGGGCGAAATATCTAAAGAACTGCCAGAGATAGATTTTGTGGCTGGTGTGGGTAGCACAGCCCAGTCTCAGATATTGGAATATTTGCACAAGCTCTATCCAGATGAAACAAATGTAAAACAAGCCGATATAAAACATACTCGCTACCTGTTAAATTCACCCTACTATGCATATCTTAAAATATCAGAAGGTTGCGACAATCATTGCACATACTGCACTATACCATTGATACATGGCGGACAGCGCAGTGTTCCAGCGAATGAGTTGGTGGCGCAGACCGCTGAACTAGTAGCGAATGGCACAAAGGAGATAATAGTTGTAGGGCAGGACACCTCAAAATATGGCTCTGATATGCAAGACGGAACAAATCTGGCAATACTATTAGGTATATTAGCGAAGAACTTTCCTCAAACATATTTCCGCATAATGTATATAAACCCAGACGGGGTAACAGATGAGCTGATAAAGGCTATAAAAGCATATAAAAACATACTGCACTACTTTGATATACCTATCCAACACGCCAGCGATAGAATCTTAAAGAAGATGGCTAGACGCTCTGACAGCACACAGATAAAGGGCGTATTCAAGCTGATTCGTAAGCTCCTGCCAGACTCTGTAATACGCACGACCCTAATAGTGGGCTTCCCTACTGAAACTGATGATGATATAGATATATTAAAAAACTTTTTAGAGGAATATAAACCCGACTATGCTGGCTTTTTCCCGTATAGCCCTGAGGAGGGCACTGTTGCAGAACATATAGCTGGGCGCATAGATGATAAAACTATAAAAATGCGCTTGAAAGCCTTGCAGAGTGTGCAGAAAAAGATTACTATGGAGAGGTTGAAACAATTTAAGGTGGGGGAGATTACCTGCTTTATTGAACGAGCAAGTGATGATTTTTCGTTTATACTAGAGGGGCGGACACTATTCCAAGCCCCTGATGTTGACGGCAAAATGTTTGTAATAGACAGCGCGGCGATAGGCGAAATGGACGGGGCGATAAGAATTGGTAGCCCATATAGGGCAAAGATACAAAAAATTGCATATCCTGATGTATATGTAAAGATTATAGGAGCGATGAATTGAAACTACGACACCTACTGACAACCTTGCTGGTATTATCCCTATGCGCTTGCGGAGGGATGCCTGAGCTGGTGGATATGCCGAACGATGAGCTTATTACGCGCGGTAATGAGGCTATGGCTAACAGGAAATATTCCAGAGCTGTAATATACTATAAGAACGTTATTCTGAACGCTGACAACCCTAATAACGCTCGGTATGCACAAAAATCTATGGGGGATGCATATTTTAACAATAAGGATTACACCGATGCAATCGCCGCTTATGAAGTATATGTAGAGCTATACCGCAGGACGCCAGACACACCGTTTGTGCTGTTCCAACTGGGCATGTCATACCGCGCTATCTCGCTGAGTGCGCCACGCGACCAGACATCAACCATAAAAGCCTCTGAAAATTTTGATGAGCTTAAAATGCTATACCCAGTTCAATATGAGCAATATATGGCAGACAGATATAGTTCGGAGATGCGCGAGCGGCTAGCCGAGCATGAATACCGCGTAGCCAAGTATTACTATAACCTAAAGCATGATAACAGCTCTATAATGCGCTCATCTAGGCTAATAGAGAAATATCCTGACTTTACATTGACAGAACAAACTTATAGGATACTAATCCTAGCTTTAGCTAGAAACGGTGAAGAACGCAATGTAAAAGCTGCTGCCGAATATCTATCGTATTTTAAGCGCACATATCCCAACAGCAAATTTAATAAAGAGCTTACCCGTGCGGTAGAAAAGAGATTAAAAAGCTAAAAGCCTGTCAACTTGCCACCGAAGAAACCTATTATATACGCAATCACTACGCACAAGGAGAGCAACAGGGTGTATATTGCATCAAAGCTGGCAAGTCCAGCAACTGTCAGCGTGAGGATAAGCAATAGCACAGACAGCACGAGTTTCTTCTTAAATATTGGCGAGAACGTATGGGCATAGTTTATATGCCAGCTGGTAATGCCACTGCAACATGCAACCAACACGCCAAACATTGATGCCAAGAGCGCATAATAACCAGCAATAACACAATAAAAATCACCAGAGTATAAAAATAACACCTGCATCAGCAACGAAAATGGCAACAACCCCATAGGTAGATGTACCAGCACTGGGTGCGGGTGAAACTTTGCATATATACGTTGAGCCAAACTGCGGCTGTTTTTAGCAACAGTGTCCACGCTTGTGTTATCAGTGCTAGGACTACCCTCAATATTTCCGACAACTGGTAGTTTTTGCAAGTGTGTTTCAGGATGCGGGGCACTGCTAATAGCTTCGGTTAAATCGGCACCTGCTTGGTGCGTATGCATGTGAACACCCTCGCCCCATAGTCCGTTATCAGTTACATCATACACAACACCCTTCACAGCAATATATGCCCTTCTTCCCTCTCTGCCGTCAAACTGCTTTAGCTCTTCAAGTGTCATTTGCATCCCCTTATAAAGTCTATACTATAATTTGTCCCCAGCGGTTTGTCAAACGTCATCTCGCCTAGCCCCCCGTAGTTTGCGATAGATAAGATATATTTGTTATTGAGCTTATACGTGCAGCAATTAGCATTCAGTGCGTCTGCGGGATAGTTAAAGATAGAGCCTCCAGCGAGCTTTACACACGCCTCATGCCTAGTCCAAGCTATATAAAACTCTGAAATAGCAGTTATCTCACGCCCAAAGTAATGTTTTGATATGTCCGCAAAGTTGCGTTGACGCATAAACTCTATATCAACGCCAACTGGTTGCGTATCTAACCCTAATACTAACACACCCGCACTATGACTTACATTAAAACAAATATTAGAATCTGGGATAAACGGTTTGCCGTGCTCGCCCTTTGCGATGCCGTCAACACCGCCTAACACCTCTTTTAGCAGTTGTTCGGTAGTAACGGCAGTTCTAATAAATATTTTCATTTACAATACCTGCATCATAATATAGAATACGAGTCATGCCCATGGTTACAACATACAAGAGAAACATAAAGAATTCAACAAGCATAAGCGATATACAGCTTGAAGCGCAGAGACTTGTCTTTGCGCCACTCATATTCCAGATGCTTGATGCCTTGCTGCACTTTAATATACTGATGCTTATCGCCACTAGAGGTGATGCTACGGCGCAAGTTATATGTGAGCGCACAGAGTTGTCCGAATACGCTGTTTCTGTTCTGCTGGAATTAGCGCAAAACAATGACATCGTGTTAAAGGAAGGGGACAAATACAGCCTTACAGAGCTAGGCAAATATCTGTTAAACAATCAGAACGTGCTAACTAACATAAAATTTGTTCACGATGTATGCTACAAGGGTAGCTTTTACTTAAAAGAATCGCTTGTTCAAATGAAAGCCTGCGGACTGCATACGTTCGGTGGCGCAGACATGTCAGACGGTATTAACGGGTTGCCACACGATGCTCGCCAGAGCTTAATTGACTTTAACAGTATATTTCACTACGTAGAATTCAGCGAGCTGTTGTCTATGGTTCTTAAAAGAAAGCCTGCGGTCGTATATGTTATATCCTCTGGCAACGAACGGCTAGGCAAATCATTGCTAGCGGCTGACGAGAACGTAAAACTTGTTTGTTTAGGAACAGCAGAGCAGATGGAAGCAAGCAAATTCGCTATGGGCAGTAACGTGCGCATCAGCTATGTAAAGAACGATGTTTTGACAGACGATGTGCCAGCTGGGGCGGATATTTTAATCCTTGATATGTTATTAAGCACATTGGACGAGCAGCAGGCAGTTCACGTGCTACGAAAAGCCTCAATGTCTGTGCGACAGGGCGGTGCAGTTTATATTTTAGAACCGCTAGTTGACGAACAGAGTGCTGTAGCCAACTCGCTTGCTCTGTCAGCCATATCTATCTATTGCGCTACTCTAGGAAACGGAGCTAGCAAGATGTTTAATAAGAACGAACTTCTTAATATTATAGAGAAAGCTGGACTTCGGACTAGCGCGACAGGCACCGACAAGGGGAGCTACGACTACACGCTGTTTGAGTGCGTAGTTATGGGAGTGTGATATGCAACATTATTCTGTAATAATTGTTGGCGGAGGAGTTACGGGGGCTGGGGTGCTACGCGATTTATCAATGCGCGGGATAAAAGCCCTGTTGATTGAACAGAGTGATTTTGTAAATGGTGCCAGCTCCCGTTTTCACGGCTTGCTCCACAGCGGCGGACGCTATGCGGTAAAAGACCCCAGCGCAGCCACAGAATGCGCTAAAGAAAATGCGATTTTGAGGCGCATAGCCCCGAACTGCGTGAAGAATATAGGCGGGCTTTTTATTCGCACTAAAGAAGATGATGAGCATTATGAAAAACAATGGCTTGCTGCATGCAAAACTGCCAAAGTTAGTGTTGCACAAGTTGACGTGGCTGATGTTCTAGCGTCAGAACCCAATATAGCAAAGGATATAATATCAGCATACAAGGTATCTGATGCCGCAGTAGATGGATTTAGGATGGTGAACCAAACATTATTGTCAGCTGGCAGATATGGCGGTCAATTCCGCAACTATACGGAGCTTATTAGAATTAACGTGTCGGGCGGACGTGTTGTAGGAATTAACGTGATAGACAAGCGCACAGACGAAGAACAGTATATAGAGTGTGATTATCTCGTCAATGCTGCAGGCTCTTGGGCAGACAGGGTGGCAAACCTCGCAGGACTATCTATCAACATAACACCTAATAGGGGGTTGTTGTTAGCCTTTAACCACCGAATGTGTAGTCGCGTTATCAACCGCCTGCATGCACCCTCAAATGCTGACATAATGGTGCCACACGGCACTGTGGCGATACTAGGCACCACATCTGTCAATGTCAGTGAACCTGCCGATAACTCTGTGCTATACCAAGAATCTATGGAAATGCTCGGAATAGGCGAGGTTTTATTCCCAGATATTATGAATTATCGCATATTACGCGGTTTTTCTGGCACAAGACCCCTCTATACGCCGTCAGCGGAATCTGGCAGAGATGTTTCACGTGGCTTTGCTCTAATCAACCATGAGGACGAGGGGATAGCTGGTTTTACATCAATAGTGGGTGGCAAATTTACTACATTTAGACTTATGGGTGAGAAAGTTGGCAACTTTATAGCAGAGAAACTCTCTGTTGTCGCTCGTTGCCGCACTGCCGAAGAATCGCTGGTATCCGCTGTTCCAAATTGGCTTGTGGTGAAAGGCAAAAAATATTTCCCCAATAAGGGTTTGCAGCTTGCATTAGAACGGCAACCCGCTCAATTTGACAAACTCGTTGAACGGCTTGAAACAAACGCCAGCAACAGGTCGTTGCTTTGCGAATGTGAGCTGGTAACTAGGGCTGAGTTTGAAGCCGAGCTTGCAAATCCGTTGAATACTAGCATAGATGATATACGCAGACGGACTAGGCTTGGTATGGGCACGTGTCAAGGAACATTCTGTATATATCGCATTGTTAGTGCTATATGTGAATCTAGGGGTGGAGAGATGGACAGTGATGAGGTATTAGAGCTGTTCAGCAATTTTATGAATGGGCGTTGGAAAGGTATCAGAGCGGTGCTCTGGGGTAGCCAAATGCGCGAAGCAGAGCTAAACAGAGCGATATATTCTACTATGTTCGGTGCGGATGGTTTATTATGACTAGAAAATATGATAGAGTTATTGTAGGTGGCGGATTAGCTGGGCTTATGAGTGCGCTAGTAGCTGCTACAGAGAAAAAAAAAGTGGCACTGTTAATGAAAGGCGTAGGTTCAATTGCCATAGCTAGCGGAGCGATAGACCTTTATGGCAAGGGTGTTGGCAAGTTAGACCCATTTAAGACGATTAAGTTGTTGCCTAAGAATCACCCGTATAGCATAGTAGGCATAGAAAATATAATCAATGCTATTAAATACTTTGAGGAAACGACAGCTAGATATGGCTATCCCTACAAGTCAATTTGTGGGAGAAACTCGTTTATCCCCACCCCTGTGGGGTGGTTAAAACCAGTCCATTTGATACCTTCAACTATGGATGCGACTAGGCTTATTAGTGAAACAAATATAGCAATAGTAGGCGTTGAAGGGTTGAAAGATTTTTCCCCTACTCTGATACATTCTGGAATGTTAAAGCAGATGGCTTATGCGGACAAGCAATTTTTGACAGCGATGATGCCTAACCCATTTAATACCGGCAGGGATACCACTTCGCTTGATTTAGCTAGATATGTTGACACCATAGATGGGATGCAGTGGCTAAATAAATCGCTTAGAGCGGTAATTAGTGGCTATAAGGTGGCAATAATACCGCCTATACTAGGCACAGAGCCTAGCAGGTATATTCCCGATGCGCTGATGGAGAGCGTTGGCATTTATCTGCACGAGATGCCAACACTGCCACCCTCTGTGCATGGGATGCGGTTGCAGAAGCTTCTGATGTCGCAGCTCAATGCACTTGGGGTAGATGTCATAGAGAATGCTGATGTTTGCCGTGCTGACGTAAGTGGCGGTGTTTGTGAGGCAATATACACAGCCGCACCGGATGTAGAGCGTGCATATCACGCTGAACGTTTTATTATCGCCACAGGTGGTTTCTTGGGTGGCGGACTTAAAGCTGGTGTAAATGGCGTGTCGGAGTCTATATTTGGGCTAACGATAGATGCACCAGAAAATATTGAAGACTGGTCTAACCCAAATATGTTATCTAGCGGGCATAATTTCGCCTCTATGGGGATTAGGGTTAATGAAGTGTTGCAAGCTGTGGATAGCACTAATAAGCCGATATTAAGCAATGTTCACTTCGTTGGACGCACTATAGGTGGTTATGATTTTGCTAGCGAGCTGTCTGGTGGTGGCGTTGCGCTTGCTACTGCTTATACGGCAGGGAGGCTCTAATGGCTGTTCACTATCATAAATCGCCCGATGCATGTGTAGCTTGCACCACCTGCACAGCATACTGCCCTGTTGCGGCGCATACGCAGAACTATCAAGGACCAAAGCTCACCGCCCCAGCTGGGGAGCGGTTTAGGTTGCTAGGCGAGCCTGATGACAGTTCGCTATCGTATTGTTCTAATTGTAAAATTTGCGATATGTCCTGCCCATATAACGTTCCCATATCGGTCATTAACATGATGGCTAGGGCAGACTATTGCGCCAAGAACCCACCCCCGTTGCGCGACTGGCTTGTGGCACACGGGGAACTGCTCGCCAACCTGACGAGCATATTACCTAACTTTTTAAGAAATTGGGTGATGAACAGCGGGTTTGTGCGCTCTATCCTTGACTTTATGGGCATAGCTAAGGAGATGCCGCTACCTAACTTTGTTGCCAAAACGTTTAAACAAGCGTATAAGAATAAACTTAAATCCAATAAAGCTGATGCAGTTGCTGCCGCTGATATTAACAAAACGTTAGTATATTTTCCCGGCTGTTACGTAAATATTTATGAACCACAAACAGGTTTTGATGTAGTGGAGGTATTAAAGCAGGCAGGATACCATGTTATAGTGCCCGATAATTTCTGCTGTTGCGGGCTACCACTTGTGGCAAACGGTTATATGCGTGCTGCCAAACATAATGCCGTTAAAAATAGTGCTGAGTTAGACAAATGGCGTAATGAGGGTATCCCCGTGCTGACGTCCTGCCCTAGCTGCGGGCTGATGTTGAAACGGGAATACGGAGAACTATTTCCTGATATAGCTGGCACGGAACATAATGCTAAAAATATATATGATGTCTGTGAGTTTATAGGTTCTCTGATAGAATCTGGGTGCTGGAAGGGCAGTTTCCGAACGGATGCTCCTATCAGTGCAATATACCACACCCCTTGCCACTCGCGCGTGCAGGGCTGTGGGAAACCGGGCTTGCAGTTGGCACTCAATCTGCCGAACGTTAGTGCAATTGACGCAGATGCAGGCTGTTGCGGTATGTCGGGCAGTTATGGGTTTAAGAAAGACAAGTATTCAATCGCAATGAATATAGGTAGTTCACTATTTCAAACGATAGATGCGAGCGGGGCACAATGCGTCATCACCGAATGCGGGATATGTCAACTGCAGATACGGCACGGTATAAGCAAGAAGAAAGAAAAACGGGTTATGCACCCAATAACACTCTTAAAAGAGCGTCTTATCTTTTAAGAGTTGGTGTCCTTTGAGCTACTCTGCTGTTTCGGGCTTTGCTGGCTTAACCTTTGTTTTATCAGCACTAGTCGGAATTTCAACATCAGGTGCCGTTTCGCCAGCGGACGCGGGGATAGCCCCTTTCGGTTGGAAATTATATGTGAACTGAACGCCTATAACCGCACCTTCACGCATACCAGTTGCCATATCTACATCAAAGCTAGTTGATATAGGCAATTCTTTAGGTTTAATGTCAAAGCCAAAACCTGCCATATAGGTGCCACCAATCTGCGAAGGTATATCTATATTGTTGCCGTTAGATGTCGCCCTAACCTTGCCATTTGATTCATAGTCATAAGCTAACCTTATTGAAGCTCCCATAATATCGCTCATAGGAAAAGACGCCTGAAGCCCTACGCGCGTAATGGCGGATACTATATTCTGAAACTCTATCCTATCACCAGACTCATTATCAATGCTATCGCCCACCTGCATAGTCCAGAACTGTTTAGCGAATGCGCCGATTGTAAAACCTTCGCCTAACTTTAGCTGATAGCCTATGCCTAAATGAGTGGCAAGGTAGAGACTAGATGTGTTATCGTAATAAGAAGGCGTAGAATCATTTATATTGTAATGCGTTTTAACCTTACCGAACCTGACTGATGCCTCCGCAGACATGTTGTTGCTGGCTTTGAAATGTCCCATAGTGCCTGCGCCTACATAGTTGGTATAACCCCTGTCTTTAAGTGTGGGTATAGGATTCTCAAATGATTCAAAGGCTGCCATGCCATATTCTAAAAAGTCTCCCAGCACTAGCTCACCATGTTCAAAAGTTTGCCTGTGCGCCGTTCCCGCAACTACGGCGTAACCCCAGACATTAATATGAGAGCCTATATCATACCTTACGCTGTCGCCACCCATCCCTACAAACAGAGAACGTTCGCCACTCACCACCGATGATATATTATGAAGTCCATTTTCCACTGCGGTGTCTGCACCGAACTTCAAGGTCGTCATGCCTGTGATATAACCCATAGTGTAGTCCACCGCAAATGCAGCGTTAGTTGTTAAAAATATAAATGACAACACATACAATAAACTTTTCAATGTGCGCCTAAAGTTAGACTTCATTGCACCAAAAAACATAAAGAATTCCCCCTAAACTCAGGCAAGCTACCGTGCACTCATTTAGTTATGATAGCATATACTTTAAGGTTTGTCAAGCAAAGTTAGCTCAAAATTCATTTTGCAATTATTTTTTCATTATTCTCTTGACAGGTAGTATAAACACATTATATTATGATTAGCACTCATATATAATGAGTGCTAATTTTATTGTGGGAGGTGGCGATATTACGGGGCGAGCTATAGCGGAACAAGCCATAATAAAGCTTGGTGACAGGGAGCGCATAGTGTTGAATACTATCATAAATGAGCACATACATAGCAGTGAGCCTGTTGGCTCTCGGAATGTCTCAAAGGTAGGTCCGTTGCACATGAGTCCTGCCACCATACGCAACATAATGGTTGACCTTGAAGAGAAAGGCTATATTGCTCAGCCACACACGTCCGCTGGGCGCGTACCTACCGACCTCGGCTACCGCTACTATATAGACCACCTTGTGCGTTATGATGAAAACAAGGGCAATCTCAAACGAGAGCTTGAGGAATCGCTTGCTTTCCGCCCTAAAAATGTCAGCACGCTTGTGAAAGAGTTTTCGCGTAGGATAGGTCTTGCTACAAGCTCTATCGGCTTTGTGGCTACTAGCAACAAGGGGGTTGGGACAGTTAAACAGATAGAGTTCACTAGGCTGATGCGCGGTGGCGTGGCAACACTTGCCATACTGATAACAAAATCGGGTTTGGTAAAAAACGTGCTGTTAAGTATCCCTGCTAGTGTGAAAGATAGTGAATTGCAGCAGATGAGCAACTATCTAACCGAACAACTTGCCAATATGAGTGTGCTAGAACTAAAAGCGAAGCTGGTCGCTGAATATGAAAATAGTGCAAGCCAGATGAAAAGCGTAATCACTGCGCTGATGGATACAGATGAGAATGTGTTTGCGGGTGAGGATGGGGCAGGTTCGCTGGTATTGGACGGAGCATTAAATGTGTTGAATATGCCTGAATTTCAAGATTCTGAAAAGGTGCGCACACTGCTAGAAACGTTGGAAGAGAAGAAACGGCTTTCAGAGATATTTGAACGTTCAATGGGAACAAAGGGTGTGCAGATATTTATCGGCAGCGAGATGGGCGTTAAAGGCACGGAAGATTTAGGGATAGTGACCAGCACTTACGAGCACGATAAGCACGTTATCGGTATGCTAGGTGTGATAGGACCGAAGAGAATGAACTACACAAAGGCAATACCCGTAGTTGATTATTCATCACACATGCTTGCAGATATGTTTAGAGAACTATATGGAGGGGAAAATGGCAAATGAAGAGAGACTGGATATCACGGTTGATGATGACGTTTCCGTGCCTAAACCAGACGAGGCTGAAGCTGATGTTGAGGTGGCAGAAGAGACGGCGGAAGTCAGTGTAGATGCTAAACTGAAAGATGAGAATGACAAGCTACTGCGCTATGTAGCCGAGATGGAAAACCGAATGAAGCGCGTAGTGAAAGAAACTGATGACAAGATTAAATATGCTAATCAGTCGCTCATTACGAAGCTATTGCCTACGCTTGACAACATTGAACTGACGTTGCAGCACGGCGAAACTGCTACCGTTGAGAGCCTGCTAGAGGGCGTGAAGCTATCACAAAAGGCACTATTGGGCGAGTTAGAAAAAGTAGGGCTTAAACTGCTAGTGCCTGATGTTGGCGTGGCGTTTGACCCTAACGAGCACGAGGCATTGATGTTAGTGAATAACGCAGAACTAGCTGATAACAGCATAGCGAGCGTTTTGCAGACGGGATATAGTCTGAATGGACGATTAGTGCGCCCTGCAAAGGTGCAAGTAAATAAAATAAATTAAATAAAGGAAGGGAGTGTAATTATGGCGAAAACAATTGGGATAGACTTAGGAACTACAAATTCAGTAGTAGTTATAATGGAGGGGAAGACTCCAAAAGTAATATTCAACGCAGAGGGGATGTCAACCACTCCATCTGTTGTGGGGTTTGCTGATAGTGGCCGGCTAGTAGGCAGGCTTGCGAAAAATCAAGCGATAACTAACCCTGAGAACACAATATTCAGCATAAAGCGTCTAATAGGACGCAAGGAGAACTCGCCTGAGGTTCGGCAAGCACAAAAGGTGTTGCCATACAAGGTAGTAGCATCGGACAACGGAGACGCTTGGGTTGAAGTAAGGGATAAAAAGTATTCCCCGCAGGAAGTATCTGCTATGATACTACAAAATCTCAAAAAGACAGCTGAAGACTATCTCGGCACTACGGTGACCGATGCCGTTATAACCGTGCCCGCATATTTTAATGATGCACAGCGTCAGGCAACCAAAGACGCAGGGCGTATATCGGGGTTGAACGTGCTACGTATAGTGAACGAACCCACAGCAGCGGCACTTGCTTATGGGCTAGATAAGAAAAAAGAGGAGAAGATTGCTGTTTATGACCTTGGCGGTGGCACGTTTGACATATCAATCATAGAGCTTAGCGAGGGGCTGTTTGAGGTGAAGTCCACCAATGGCAACACCTATTTAGGTGGTGATGATTTTGATATGCGTGTTGTCAACTGGCTAATAGACGAATTTAAGAAGTCTAATGGAATTGACCTAGCAAAGGACAAAATGGCTCTGCAACGTCTGAAAGAAGCTGCAGAAAAAGCTAAGATAGAGTTGTCTAGCTCGGTAGAGACAGAAATCAACCTGCCGTTCATTACGGCTGACCAGTCGGGACCAAAGCATCTAGTGCTAAAGCTTAGCCGTTCTAAATTTGAACAGCTTGTTATGGATTTAGTGGACGGTTCGCTTGAACCTTGTCGTAAGGCGTTATCCGATTCGGGGCTATCAGCTAGCCAGATAAATGAGGTAATCCTTGTTGGCGGTATGACGCGTATGCCGTTAGTGCAGCAGAAAGTTAAGGAATTCTTCGGCAAGGAGCCACACAAGGGTATCAACCCTGACGAGGTTGTGGCGATAGGTGCTGCCGTTCAGGGTGGCGTGCTGTCAGGGGACGTAAAGGACGTGCTGTTGCTTGATGTCTGCCCGCTATCGCTCGGTATAGAAACTGAAGGGCGCGTGATGACTAAGATGATAAAGCGCAATACCACCATACCTATTAAGGAAACTAAGACCTTCACCACCGCTGTAGACAATCAGCCTGCTGTGACTATTGTGGTGCTACAAGGCGAGCGTGAGATGTCTAGCGATAACAAAAAAATCGGCGAGTTTGAGCTAATGGGTATCGCTCCCGCACCGCGCGGTATGCCACAGATAGAGGTATCGTTTGATATAGATGCCAATAGTATTTTAAGCGTAAGTGCTAAAGATAAAGCCACTGGCAAAGAGCAGTCTATACGTATAACGCCGTCAAGCGGGCTGTCTGAGGCTGAAATAGACAAGATGGTAAAGGATGCCGAGCTGCATGCCGAAGAAGACAAGTTGAAAAAAGAAGCTGTTGAGCTGAAGAACCAAGCAGACCAGCTGGTGTATAGCTCAGAAAAGCTATTAAACGAGAACGGCGACAAGATACCCGATGGTGAAAAGGAAAGCATAAAGTCAAGCATTGAGACGTTGAAGAAGGCAATATCGGACGACAACAAGGACGCTATGAAGTCGGGCATTGAGGCATTATCTAAAACTATGGCTAACGTATCGCAAGCTATGCAAGCACAGGCGGGGGCACAAGGCACAGCACCAGAGGGCGAGGCAGCAGGCGGAGCAAAGAACGAAGATGTTATAGATGCGGATTATGAAGAAGTAAAGGATAAAAAATAGCGATGGCTTCAATAGACTACTATGAGGTGTTGGGTGTCGGGCGTGATGTGTCTGCGGCGGAGCTGAAAAAGGCTTATCGTGCTCTTGCGATGAAATATCACCCCGACAAGAACCCAGGCGACAAAGAGGCGGAGCAGAAGTTTAGAGACTGCAACATTGCATACCAAGTATTGAGCGACCCTGAAAAGAAAGCCCAATACGACCGGTATGGCAAGACTTTTGACGGCAACGGTGCAGGGGGCTTTGACTTTAACTCCAGCTTCTTTGACGATGTGTTTGGGGATGCATTCGGCACGATGTTCGGTGGCGGCGGACGCAGACACTCTAGTGCCGCCGATGCCCCACGCAGGGGTAGCGACATCGGTTATAGCAAGACAATCTCATTTGAAGAGTCTATATTTGGCGTTGATTTGACCCTCAATATAAACAAGCAGAAGGTCTGCAACTCGTGTCACGGCACTGGTGCAGAGCCTAATGGCACACAAAGCTGCCCAACATGCCATGGTAGCGGTATGCACACGTCTAAAATGGGCTTTTTCGCAGTCCAGACCACCTGTCCCACCTGTGGCGGATTGGGCAAGATTATCAAAGAGAAGTGTAAAGATTGTCATGGCGATGGATTTATTGCACAAGAAAAGCGGGCTATCGTAAAGGTGCCTGCGGGTATTGAGGGGGGTATGTCAATACGTGTTGCGGGCGAGGGCAACGATGGTGCAAATGGCGGACCTGCTGGCGATTTAATAGTAGAAATAATGGTGAAACCGCATAAATACTACAAACGTTATAAGAACGACCTAGTGTTGGAGCTACCTATATCGTTCACTGATGCTATTTTAGGCAAAAATATTACTATACCTATGTTAGACGGCAAAGATGAAAAGATAGAGATAAAAGCGGGAACACAGATGGGCGATACTATTACCCTACGAGGCAAGGGTGCGCCCGACGTGCGCGGACGCTCCACTGGCAACCTAGTAATATCACTCAATATAATGTTGCCTACTAAGCTGACCGCCGAACAGAAGAAAGCGGTAGAGCATTTAGCGTTTATATCAAATGAAGATATGTATAAAAAACCGCTCTGGCAGAAGATGAAAGAGCTTTTTAAGTAGATATGATTTGCATAATATAGCCAATACGTGTATAGATACCCATTGAAAATGCTTCAATGTTGACACACGCAATCATTTTCAATAAGCAGTATTCTGTTTTAAGGGGTTGCCATTATTGATATGCCTAATTATGGGGAATACGGGACTAGTGACACTAGGTCAATAAGAGTAAATGCTGCTCTCCCCGTTTGCTCTAGTTAAGTTTCTCTATCAACCCCAATATCTCTTTTAGTTCATTTTTTATGGCTTCTTTGTCTATATCGGTTGTAGTTGATTGCGCAACATTTGCCAGTTGCCTTTGCGCCCCTTCTATGGTGTAACCTTCATTGTAGAGCATTTGCTTTATTTGTTTGATTAGTTCCCGCTGCTCGCTGGTGTATCGCCTATGTCCGCCACTTGTTTTAGCTGTATCTAGCTCTGGAAACTTGCTCTCCCAGTGGCGTATGGTGGAAGGTGGCAGATTAAAATCCCGTGCAACATCGCCTATACTATAATACTTCGTCCGTTGATTGTAATTATTGTCCATCTGATTTGCTGTTTAGTCTGTTTTTAAGCTGTTTTGAGGGTTTAAATTTCAATGCATTGTGCGGAGCTATAATCTTCTCCTCCCCCGTTTTCGGATTTCTGCCGATGTGTCTGCCACGCAGTTTCACCTCAAACGTACCAAAACGCGGTATTTTCACTGCCTCTTTTTTAAGGATTGCCCTTTTTATCTCATCAAATAGCACGTTCACAAGTGTGGCTATATCTTTTTTAGTCCAGCCGTTGCGTTCAAATAGGGCATCTACAAGAGCAACTCTAGTGATAACCTGTGGCGTTCTCATCTCTTGTCGTCCTCTTTTGCCCTAAGTTGGGTTATGGTAAATAGCTTGTCATCTATCCCCGTCATACGAGCAAACTCCTTTGCTTTATCAATAGGCATACAACACACGCGCGTGCTTACGAGTCGCATATTTCTGTCCTCTTGCACTATAATAGGCGTAGCAGTGCCGTATCGTGTGGCAAATAAACTAGCCTGCTCCTGTTTCCTAAACTTACCTAACAGTTTCACGCGTTTGCTGTCCACCACAATCGCCGAATTTTCATCTGGCGTATAGAGCGTCCAGTATGGGACGCTACCAACCCACGTTTCCATCGCCTCAATATTTACGTTATTATAATTTGCCAGCTCCCGCATTAGCTCATACTCATCTGTAGTTGCATTAGCAAGCGATACAGAATAGGTATATGGTCCCGAATACGGCGGGATAACCTTTTTAGGGGGCGGTGGAGGGGGTGGTATGCGCTTCAGCGGCTTATTTGGTAACGGTGCCACTTGCGGTGGTGGCGGAGGCACACTACTGCTGTTAGATACTATGGGAATACTCGCTATAACGGATAGTTTTTCTATATCAGGCTCTTCGTCAACGTTAGTCCCGCTACGCGCGAAGTTTATAACCTGTATCTGCACGTATCTAGGTGCATTAGGTGTGAGTGCTGGCTGTAATGGCTCATCTTGCCTTATGCTTGCCCTTATCGCTCGTATAGGCGAGCGATAGAACGGGTCTAATATTAGTATTATAGCAACGGCTATTATGCTGAACATAATGGTAGCCATAACGAATGTTTTTATAAATGCTGAAACCCATTCCAGAGCTAACGATGATGCACTAAGCTCTTCTTCGTCATCATCAGGGATGTCTTTGCGCTGATAGATTTCAGAGAGCGATAGATTGTAGTTCTTTAGCAGGTTCATCTTTATCATTTAGGGGCGTTCTCCCCTACAATTTTGTCAACTAAATACGAAGGTAGCTCATCGTAAAAAGCTAGTGCGGTAGTGAACATTCCATGCCCGCCCGTTAAGCTACGTAAATCAGGGGCATAAGTGCGGATTTCCGCCATAGGCACTTGCGCCCTGATATGCTGCCCAACGGCTTGTGGTTCTACGTTGACGATTTTACCGCGTCTAGCATTTATATCGCTGATTACAATGCCTACAACGTCTGCGGGCACAAAAATATCTACATCCATTATCGGCTCAAGCAGAACGATTTTAGCATCGGTCGCTACCCGCTTGAAAGCCATAGACGCAGCGATTTTGAATGCTAATTCAGACGAATCTACCGTGTGGTATGAGCCGTCATAGAGACTAACTGCAAAGTCAACCATCGGATAGCCTGATAACACGCCCTCTGCAGCAGTCTCTCTAATGCCTTTTTCCACAGCGGGAATGAAGTTTTTAGGCACAACGCCACCTACAATGTCATCAATAAACTGGATGCCCTGTCCGCGTTCCAGCGGGGATATTTCCAGCCATACGTCACCGTATTGACCGCGCCCGCCACTCTGTTTCTTATACTTACCCTGACCAGACGCACGTTTTTTGACAGTTTCTAAATATGGTACGCGGGGCAGTTTCATATCTACCTTAATATTAAATTTCTTTTCAAGTTTTTCAATGGTAGTTTCAATGTGCATGCGCCCCATACCTGATAGCAATAGCTCATGCGTGCGCTCATCATGGCGTATAGAGATACCGCAGTCTTCCTCCTTTAGCTTGCCTAGCCCAGCACTAACCTTGTTTTCATCATCTTTTGATTTAGGTATTATGCTATACGATATTACAGGCTCTGGCAGTGCGATTGGCGCAAACTGCATCGGCGTGCCTACATCACAGAAAGTGTCAAACGTATCCGTATAGCGCAGTCTGCTAGCCATAGCAATCTGTCCTGCGGTTACCTCCTCTACCTCAATGGTGTTCTTGCCCTGCACTAAGTATAGTTGGGATATGCGTTCCCGTTCACGTTTTGTAGTGTTTAGCACCTCTAACCCGTTGTTTATAGAACCTGAAAACACGCGGAATAATGATATTTTACCAACATAAGGGTCTATAAATGTCTTAAACACATGTGCAGTCATCCGCTCGTCAGTAGGCATGATAAACATGTCTTCTTTGCTTGTTAAATCCTTTACTATCCGCACAGGCTCTTCTAGCGGAGAGGGCAGAAAATCTATAATAGCATCTAACAATCGTTTTACAGCATAGTTTTTAGTTGCAGAGCCGCAAAGTACTGGCACAAAACGCTTAGTGATAGTAGCCTCTCGGACGCCTCTAATAATTTCTTTGTCGGTAAGTTGCCCATTTTCTAGATATTTTTCTAGCAACGAATCATCAGACTCGCTGACTGCCTCCACCAGCTTATTGCGATACTTGTTAGCAAGCTCAACCATGTCATCGGGGATAGGCTCTATCTTATGCTTGCCACCGCCGGGCAGATAGATGTAGGCTTGCATACCAATCAAATCAATCACGCCGATAAAATTATCAGCAGTGCCGATTGGTAGGTGTAGAGGCACAACATTCGCACCAAAAGACTGCTCCACGTCGCTAATTGCTCTGTAGAAGTCAGCATGTTCTTTATCCATCTTGTTGACAAATATCAGGCGGGGGAGCGAATACTCGTCAGCATATTGCCATGCACGTTTAGTTTCAGCTTTCACGCCAGTTATAGCAGAGGCGATTACTACCGCACTACCCGCTGCAGCAATAGCGACATGTGTTTCATGTAGGTAATTTGCATATCCGGGCGTATCTATAATATTTATGAGATACTCATTCCAGTTCACAGAAGCAACTTTAGCGTTTATTGTTATCTTGCGCTCTATTTCAACAGGGTCGTAGTCCATCACCCCAGAACCATCGGCAGACGTGCCGATACTCCTAGTATAACCTGTGTCAAAAATAACCGCCTCTACTAGGCTGGTCTTGCCTGCACCGCCATGTGAGATAAAAGTAACGTTGCGTATTTTGTTTATATCCATAAACAACCCCCTCTCTCCGAACGCCAAAATCGTAGCATAAATAAGGAAATCTTGCAATAGCTGAATGTATATGCTATAGTATTAGCATGAGGGAGAAATCAAATTATTCTGTGCAATCGGTAGCAAATGCTACACGCATACTGGAATACTTAGGCACGTCTGCACACGAGCAGAGTGTGGCTGATATATGTAACGAGCTGTATTTGACCCGCAGTAATGTTAATAAGTTGCTCGTCACGCTTGGAAAGTTTGGCTACATAGACAAGAACCACAATACGGGCAACTATCATCTAGGGATTAAGACATTCCAGTTGTCTCAGACATATATCAGCAACGTGAATATCAAAGACGCATCATTTCCGCTGTTGCGTGAACTATCAGCTAATATTGGCGAGACAGCATGTACGGCGGTGCTACACAGGAAGAATATCGTTTACGTCAGCGAGGCAGAAACTATGGCGGCTGTGCGGGTGTATTCACATATAGGCAAGGTTGTACCTGCCTACGCTACAGCATCAGGCAAAGTGCAGCTGGCGTGGCTTGATGGGACTGAGATAGAAACGGTATTCCATGCACCATTTCGCGCACTTACCAATACTACCCTGCGCGGTCTGCCCGAGCTGACAGAGGAGCTTGGCAGGGTGAGACAGCTTGGCTATGCCATTGATAATGAAGAACTTGAATACGGCGTGCGCTGTTTAGCCGTTCCAGTTCGTAACTTTATAGGTGATGTGATTGCAGCTGTAAGCATAAATGCACCAGTAGAGCGGATGAGTGATGAGCGTATAAAAGATGAGCTTCTCCCGCAGATACTAGACACAGCACACCAGTTGTCTGCAAAGTTTGGATATAGGCGGTAATAGGACAACCTTGAATGACAAAGGTCATATCTGTCGGCAACATCGCTATGGGTGGCACAGGCAAATCGCCGTTCACAATATTTCTAGCAAATAAATATATCTCGTTAGGCAAGCGCGTAGCAGTCCTATCGCGTGGCTATAAAGGCAAAATCGGCTATGACACACATATAATCAGCGATGGCACAGGCGTAGAATATCTAACGCCTCCGCTGGCAGCTGATGAGCCGTATATGATAGCAAAATCTGTCCCTAAAGCGGTTGTTATTACTGGCAAAGACAGGAATAAGTCGTTTCAGCTAGCATTAGAACGATATAATACCGATATTTTTATACTGGATGACGGTTTTCAGCACAAAAAGATGCACAGAGATGCAGATATTGTGCTATTAGACTATAATAATCCAATATCTACAGGTTTTCCATTCCCATTCGGATATTTGCGTGAATTCCCCAGTGGCTTAAAGCGGGCAGATATTATAGTATTTACCAAGACTAAACATGCAGTGCTACCAGAGCAGGCGGTGAGGCATTGCGCTGGCAAGCCGGTGTTTTTTGTTGATTTTATCTACAAGTCGTTCTCAGGGGAGTTGGGCAATAGCGCATATCTAATGAGCGGGATAGCGCACAACGAGCAGTTTGCAAAACAAATAGGAGCTAAAGGGATAAAGGTATTGGGGCATAGCAGATACCAAGACCACCACCACTACACCGAAAAAGAGATTTTAGCCACCATAAACGCCGCAAAGTTAGCAGGGGCAGATAACATTATTACTACGCATAAAGACTACGTAAAGTTACCGCAAGAGCTAGCAAGCCATTTTATATACCCTGTGCTGGACGTAGAGGTATTGAATGGGGCGGAAACGTTGCTATTTGAAACTATCCAAAAAAAGCTATATTAGACTAATACTTTTATTGCAATCGTAGTCTTGTTGTGGTAGGCTACTCATCAGTTTGGTATCGTTCAAGATATAATATGGAGGCAAAGATGAAAAGGTTATTCGTATTTTTTGTCGTAGCGTTTAGCGCGGCAGTGCTCACTACTAATGCATTTGCGTTAGATAGCAGCAACGTGAAGTTTTTCGGCGAGATAGAGCTGACGGGCTATGGTCGTAGCAATGTTGACTATCTGAAAGGTAGCGACAACGTGAGAGGTTGGAGCGGTGTCTATCAATACGCTTATGTAGGCGTGAAGCTAGATGTTGACCCGCGCTTGCAGGTGGGTGTGCGTGCGCTCTTGACAGACGGCGTGTGGGGAAGTGAGCAGGGTGCGATTGACCCCGCGTTTGACAGAACGTGGTTGAAATATACTATACTGGATGGGGATTCTCTAAGCTGGACTATTGAGGGTGGCATATTATTTGGTGGCGACTACACACTGCACAGCGATGAGTGGGGTTGGGGGTTCGCCTCTGGTTTCTACGAGCAAAGCCCAGCTGATTCTGGTAGCAGGAACAAGTTTAGGACGGATGTAGCATTCGGCGACCAATCAGTCTACCTAGCTGTAGAGAAAGGCTATGAAACCTCGCTGGATAAACACGATGAAAAGGGATATGATAACGCATCAGATGCTTATGCTGTGCTGTTGGGGGCTAATCTAAAGTTTGATAACCTATATGTCTATCCACTAGTTAGCTACGCCGTAGGCTACAACTATGCGAGTAGCACTGATAATTTGACTAGCATAGATAAGAATAACAGTATATTGGGTGCTTATCTTGGCATAGGTTACCTGCCAGAAAATGGCTTGAATGCTCGTTTTGCGGCTGCATACACCAAGAGCAACGATACAAAATACACATGGGACGATGGTGGTACTCTAACAGAAGAAACTGAGATTGGTGCAAGCGTGTGGGGTGCATATCTAAACGTGTCTTACGTTGGTGAAACTAGCACTATCGGTGTGGCAGGTGTATATGCCAGCTACGATAAAGATGCCGATGCGGGTTTCTGGTTCGGTATGGACTTTGATATGACTTCTATCATAGACAACGGCTTCAGAGACGGCTCTGGGGTGCATAGTATGACGGCGGCTTATCTTTACGGCGAACATTCGCTCACCGATAAGCTCTCTCTGCGTGCAGTAGCGGGCTACTATACATCTAACATCACGGGAGATAAACACGGTGCCGCTTTAGCTGTTGCGTCTAACTCCCCCGATAACTTTATTCAGCTGACAAAGGACACAACGGCGCGTGAAGTTGATATAGCACTAGGCTATAAACTTTACGAAGATGTCACGCTGGAACTTGGCGGTGGCTATGCAGCGTTTGATAAGCTATGGAATCAAGATGATAGCGTTCAATACAACTCTGACCCAATCTATCAAGGTTGGTTGACACTAGACGTAGTATTTTAGAGTTTTTTCTTCCCCCCCTAAACGGGGGGGGGGAGTATTAAGGTGCAATTGGTTGACACTAGACGTAGCGTAGTAGAGTTTTTCTTCCCCAAGTTTCTTTGCGTTTTTCCGCTCTGTTAAGCCACACGATGCAGATTTTTACAGATAGTTCAAGGGAAAGTTTAGCTCCGCTAAATATATAGTTGCTAGGATAAGCGTTAGTATGCTATATTTGCGTTTATGAACATTGTAAATGCTATATGGGAAGAGCGCAATCTTGGACTAAAAACGCTTGAAATAACAATAAATACGAGTGATATGGCAAATAGCAAGCTAGTGAACGATTTACGCCTTGCCATAGAGGATGCCAAAGCCCAATATGTCATTGTGAGGTTGCCTGCTGGCAGTCCCCGCACTATTCACGAACTGCAAGACGCTGATTTTTACTATATGGAAACACAGCTTGAATATCATAAAATGCTTACTGGCTATCAAACACCTGTTAATTACACAAAACTTGCTAGCACTGCGAATATTAAAACATATCACAAAGATAAGGCGAGCTGGCAGTTGGTAATCTCAAAGATAGAGGATGGAATGTTTATGGCTGACAGGGTATATCTTGACCCTAAAATAGACTATAAGCTAGCTACAAAACGCTATCGCAACTGGATAATGGATTTATTTGAACAGGAGGATACAACCCTATACACTGTGGATGTCAATGGCAGCGAGGTAGGTTTCGGTGTCTTACAGCTAGCAGGTGCCAAAGCGACATGCTCGCTACATGGGGTCTATAAACCATATCAAGGGCGTGGCTACGGAGCACTATTGCTTGACACACCCTTAAAAATTGCCGTTAACGATGGTGCGACAGAGTGGCAGTCTAGGGTGTCGTCCAACAATGTAATAATGACAAGGCTATATGATGCTTTTGACTTTCAAGTAAAGTCCCTTACTTACGTTATGAGGTGGCTCAAAAGCTAACGGAGAGGGTGGGATTTGAACCCACGATAGCTGTGACACTATAACGGTTTTCGAGACCGTCGCCTTCAACCAAGCTCGGCCACCTCTCCAAACCAAAAAATATTGCTACAAAAACAATAAAAAACGACAGATTTGTTATATAGTCAAAATGCCGAAGGGGGGACTTGAACCCCCACAAGGAAACCCTCACCACCCCCTCAAGATGGCGTGTCTACCAGTTCCACCACTTCGGCTTAAAGGGGAAAGATTAGTAGCGGTTTCTTTCGGTCTGTTTGCGCTGCAACTTTTGTTGCTTGCGACGCGCTTTCTGCAGTTTCTTCCTGCGAACCTCAGTAGGCTTCTCATAATACGCATGCCGCTTGATTTCACGTATCAACCCATCGCGCTCAACATTCTTCTTCAAGATTTTAAGCGCACGCTCAACGTTGTCGTCATCCACACGAACTATAGCATTGATTGCCAAGACTCATCACCCCGCTTTTTTGCTAGTATATTCAAATCTAATATCTCATCCATATCTTTTACAAGATGGAAATGAACTTCATTTTTAACATCGTTTGGTATATCTGTCAAGTCTTTTTCGTTATCAATGGGCATAATGATATCCGTCACCCCCGCCCTGTAAGCAGCAAGTGTTTTTTCCTTGATGCCACCCACAGGCAGTGCCTTGCCACGTAGGGTAATTTCGCCCGTCATCGCCCATTTACTATTGCATGGCAAATCAGCCACAGCCGATAATATCGCAGTTGCCATAGTCACACCAGCAGATGGTCCGTCTTTAGGCACAGCACCCTCTGGCACATGCAGGTGGAAGTCATACTCGCTGAACCTATACGCAGGCACATCAAACCGCCCCGCAATGCTGCGCGCCACAGTAAAGGCTGTCTTGGCAGATTCCTGCATCACATCCCCTAGCTGCCCCGTCAGCATTAACTTGCCGCTGCCCTCATACATCGCAACTTCTATCTGCAATATATCACCGCCGTAGGGCGTCCATGCCATACCGGTGGCAACCCCCACCTCGCTCTCTTTATAAACCTTGCTAATATGATATTTGCGCTTGCCAAGATAACCTTCAACATCTTTGCGGTTGATACTTACCGCCTCTAAACAATCGTCCTTTGTCAGCTTGCGCGCCGCTTTGCGGATGAGCGCGGCGACCTCACGTTCAAGGTTGCGCACGCCCGCTTCTTTGGTATAGTAGCGCGATAGCTCAGTGATTACATTGTCGGCGAGCTTCACACGTTTTTTATCAAGGCTATGTTCTAGCAATTGTTTCGGTATAAGGTATTTCTTAGCTATGTGGAACTTTTCACGCTCTGTATATCCTGAAATATGTATTAGCTCCATCCTATCTAACAGCGGAGACGGAATGGTGTCAGTTGTATTAGCAGTCGCAATAAAGAAAGTTTTTGATAAATCAAACTCCACATCAAGGTAGTGGTCCATAAACGATTTATTCTGCTCAGGGTCTAGTGCCTCTAACAGTGCCGATGCAGGGTCGCCCCTGTAGGAATCAGTGCCTATCTTGTCTATCTCATCAAGCAAAAACAACGGGTTCATACTACCAGATTTGCGTATAGACTGAACTATCTTGCCCGGCATAGAGCCTATATACGTGCGCCTGTGCCCACGAATTTCCGCCTCATCGTGAACGCCACCTAGACTTGCACGCACAAACTTGCGCCCCATAGCTTGCGCGATAGACTTTGCCAGCGATGTTTTGCCCACCCCCGGAGGACCTACAAAGCAGACTATCGGACCCTTCATATTTTGTGCGAGTTTCCGCACAGCTAAATATTCCAATATGCGCTCTTTAGGCTTTTCTAGCCCGTAATGGTCGCGGTTTAGCACATCTTCAGCGTTATCTAAGTTAAGATTGTCCTCTGTGTATTCGCCCCATGGGATGCTTACCAGCCAGTCTAAGTAGTTGCGAACAACAGACGATTCAGCACTCATAGGTGCCATTACCTTCATCTTTCGCAGTTCTCGTTCAGCCTTATCCTTTACCTCTTCGGGCATATTCAATTCAGATAATTTTTGCTCTATTCCGTCTATATCAGCCTTGAAATCGTCATTTTTGCCTAGCTCCTGCTGAATAGCTTTCAGCTGCTCACTTAGGTGGAAGTCGCGGTTAGTTTTCACCATCTGCTCTTTCACGCGCGCACGGATATTCTCGTCTAGTTTCATTATCTCAACATCAATCAGCATTAAGCCAACAACGGTATCTATGCGTTCACGCAAGCTATCTTCATCTAGCACAAGCTGCTTTTCTTCAGCCCGTGCACTGGTGCTGTCAGCTAGTATGTAGAGCAATTTGTCTATTTCCCCGCTCTTTAGCACGGTGTTAATTAGGTCTGGGGATAAATCGTTGCGGATTTTTGCATAGTCGTCAAGGGCACGTTCTAATGCGGGCATATATACCCGCCTGTCATCTTCCGTCCACGGCGTTTCCTCACGCCTGCGGACAACGGCTACTATGCAACCGCTTCGGTTTTCTGTCCGTTCTATGGTGGCTGCGTATAGCCCAGCCACCATGACCTTTAGGGTGTTGTCAGGCAGACGGCTCACCTGACGAACCTCCACTACAACGCCAACTTTGTTGATATCGCCTTTAGATATGTCATACACATCGGGATTATCGTTCTTTGGGTCGCGTTGTAGCGTTAAAAATAGCCTCTTATCCAGCTGATTTGCCATCTGCATAGCCAAAAAGGAGCTGGGTCTGCCAACCGTCATTGTTCTCATCGCTCTGGGTAATATTAAATTATCCCTAATAGGTATAATCGGGTGTTCTTCAAATATTATTGCCATATCTATTACGCCGTTTCCTTCTGTTCGTTCATTATAAGGTCGGGTTGAATAGAGTCCGTGATAGTCTTCTCAGTCACGATAACCTCCTTCACATCGCTACGGCTAGGCATAGAATACATAACGTCCATCATAGCCCCTTCTAGTATTGAACGTAGCCCGCGCGCGCCCGTCTTACGCTTTATGGCAAGCCGTGCGATAGCTACAAGGGCATCCTTTGTGAATGAGAGTTTTACCCTGTCAAAGCGCAACAGTTCTTCATACTGTCTAGTGAGCGAGTTTTTAGGTTCAATCAATATGCGAACCAGCGCTTCTTCATCAAGCTCTTCTAAAGGTGCCGCTACCGGTAGCCTGCCTACTAGTTCTGGTATTAAGCCATATTTTATCAGGTCGTCTGGTTGTAGCATACCAAAAATTTCATGGTCGGGAACTTTCTTGCCGTTTGCCAGCTTGTTGGTAGCAAAGCCTAGCGTCTTGTTGCCCAGCCTGCGACGGATAATGTCAGCCAGCCCCTCAAATGCACCACCACAAATGAATAATATATTAGTAGTATTGACAGGAACGTATTCTTGGTGCGGATGTTTACGTCCACCTTGTGGCGGAATGTTCGCCACAGTGCCCTCAACTATTTTAAGCAGTGCTTGTTGCACACCCTCGCCAGAAACATCCCGCGTGATAGATGGGCTATCGTGCTTGCGAGTAATCTTATCTATCTCATCTATGAATATTATGCCCTTTTCAGCAGTAGTTACGTCCATATTTGCGTTCTGCAATAGTTTTAAGATGATATTTTCAACGTCTTCACCCACATAGCCCGCTTCAGTGAGGGTGGTTGCGTCTGCAATTGCAAACGGCACGTTTAATATACGCGCAAGCGTCCTTGCCAGCAACGTCTTGCCCGTGCCTGTGGGACCTAATAGCAATATATTGCTCTTTTCCAGCTCCACATGACTGTTTTTGCCATATAGTATGCGTTTATAGTGGTTGTGGACAGCGACACTCAAAATTTTCTTAGCGGCGTTCTGTCCTATAACATATTCATCAAGCTTTTTATGGATTTCTACTGGGGTCAATAGTTTCTGTCTATGACTCACGCGTGGGGCACTTAAAAGTTCGCCACTAGCAAGGATGTCTTGACAGAGTGCGATGCAACTATTGCATATATATACATTAACGCCCGAAATGAGCCGCTGAACTTCATCTATGCCTCTGCCGCAGAATGCGCACTTGGCACTCTTCTCGTCCTCCTCGTTAGAGCTTGAACCACCACTGATGATATTTGACATCTCTGCTAACCTCCTACCAAATTAGAGTAGAATATATCACAAACTTGCTGAAATGAAAAGGGCTATTTACTCATTAAATCCATGTAATGCCACAGTTAAAATGCCCCTATTTAGGTGTTAAAGGTATGCTGTTTTCTGTTGTAGAATATAGTGAATGATTTATCTATGTCAGCCCCTAAAATTATCTACAATCAAAATAATGTGCTCCGAATTGGAAGTTGCGACAAGTTGTAAATTTTTTACCAAGATGACTATATTTTTTAACAGCAACGCTATCATCAAACGGTAGTTGCTCAGCACCATCAACAACTAAAATGTCGCCATTGTATAGCTTGAGGCTAGCCATAGCACCGCCTTTGACAACTACGGGCAAATGAGCATTGTTTTTCCATATATATGGTGTAGATACACCACAGATGTAGAAAAAACTACCCTCTGTCAGAGAAATATCAAACCAGTGATTAGTTTTCATATTTTTCGTTAACTGCCTGTCGTAATCACCGATTAGACATTTAGCACAATGCACTCTGCTATCAAATCCAATAACAGATTTACCCCACATAAACCAGAAATTTTCAAGTTGAGTTCTAGAGCTTTTAATCATAAATCTAAACATAACAATTTCCGTCCTCTTCATAACACTTTTTTTAGACGTAGCTAAGTCTTAATCCCTTTAATCAGGTCAGTGTTATCAATTATCTTTATACATTCCTGTACCAACGGACAATATCATAGTATAGTCTGCCATTTCAATCTCATTTAGTTTTTGTTTCAGTTAAGCCTAGAGCCTTTGTCTGTAGCTTTTCATATTCCGATTTAGCTGTTTTTAGATTCTCGGCACGTTGTTTCGTCAACTCTCTTTCGTTCTTACTCATCGCTGATGTTATAGTATGTTCTAGGCAACTAATATTGTAATTGCAAGAGCTATGAAAAGCATCTTTTGGCAAACCATTCACCCTGTGAGCAGTTCCAGTTGTCGGGTGAGTTTTTTCAGCCGTTACGTAGTCGGGGGCAGAATTTACCACTTCCAATGAACGTAGAGCGTCTCCAGCTTTGATAAGCATTTTATCATAACCCATCAATGCTAGCTTTTCTTCAAGGTCGCAAAATTGCCGTTCTTGGACTAAATACACATATTCCAATGTCCATATAACTTTTGGGTCTTTCGTAGCCTGTGCCTCTTTGAGAGCAGAAATTGCCTGTGCTATACCATCAAAACAAGTAGCCTGTCCCTTATTTGCCTTGCCAGGGGTATTTAAGCCTTTTCTGCCAGCGTCAATTTGTTTTGAGCTGTCAACAAGCCTATCTATTAAGCCAGTCTTTGCCATATTCTGTCTCCACCTCTGACAGATTTTGTCCACTATTCTTCAAGTATTCTGCTCCGAATACTTCTTTAATCGCTTTTGCTAAATACGGCGGAATAGGTATCTGATTCATAAGTTGATGAGCTTCTTCTTCCTTGCCCGCCTTTCTCAACTCTGCACTTCGTAGTGCTGTGTCCAGCTTTTCGTCCAATGTCATTGTTGTTGCTGTTTGCATAATATGCCTCCTGTTCACAATTTACATTGATACAATACACTTATGATATGACAATGTCAAGATAAGCTATCCCCAGTTCAATGACGAAGTGCAACGATTGCCTTTAATGTTCTGATTATTAGCTATGAACAGAATATTAAGGGTGTAAAAGGCGGCAAAAACCTTAAGGGAGCATAGAAAAGAGTTTCACTAGGCTAACTCCTGCCCATCTGTTCATCTGTCTTGCCGAATCGTCTGTGCCGATTATCAAACTCTGTAAGTGCTAGTTTTAGGTCTTCTTCAGTGAAGTCAGGCCAATATGTAGGCGTGAAATACAGTTCTGCATAAGCCGCTTGCCATAGCATAAAGTTACTGATACGTTGCTCCCCACCAGTGCGGATTAGCAAATCAACATCGGGCAGTTCTGGCTGGTCTAAATACCCCCTAAAGGCGGTTTCATCAACACCTACAATATTAACATCACCAGTTTTGACATTTTCGGCTAACCTCTGTGCCGCACGAACTATTTCATCCCTGCCGCCATAGTCTAGTGCAATGTGAACAACAACTTTGCTATTATTAGCTGAACGGGCTACCACGCCATGCACTGCATCTAACATCGGCTTTGGTATTCTGTCTGTCCTGCCAGATATTACTAGACGCGCACCTTCATTGATAAACTCGTCCATCTCTTTTTTTATAAACTCCCCTAACAGGTTCATTAGGAATTTGACCTCTTCGGCGGGACGCGACCAATTCTCAGTGGAGAATGCAAATAGGCTTAAATATGGCACGTTTAGGTTGACAGCTGCTTTGATAATGCGTTTGACAGCTTTTGCACCCTCACGGTGCCCCATAATACGCGGGAATGCGCGTTTTTTCGCCCATTCTCCGTTGCGGTCCATTATTACAGCCACATGGCGAGCCTGCGGCATACTATATTTCCATCAATTCCTTTTCTTTCTTGGCTGATATATCGTCCAGAGACTTTATCTGTGCATCAGTCGTCTTTTGTATATCGTCTAATAGCTTGACGGACTCATCCTCTGACACCGTTTTGTCTTTCTCAAACTTTTTAATCTTTTCGTTAGCGTCCCTGCGCAGGTTGCGAACAGCTACTTTAGCGTCTTCGGTCATCTTTTTGACAACCTTTACAAACTCCTTGCGCCGCTCCTCAGTGAGCTGGGGGATAGGAACGCGAATGAGTTTGCCATCATTGGCAGGATTCAAGCCTATGCCACTGGTCTGTATAGCCTTTTCAATCTCTTTTAGCAGAGATATATCCCACGGCTGAATAGTTACAAGGTGTGCATCTACAATGGTGATAGAGCCGACACCCGCTAGCGGAGTGGGCGTGCCGTAAGCCATAACCCGCACATTATCAAACATTGACACCGTCGCCCTACCGGTGCGGATACCCTTTAACTCGCTAGTAAAGTGCTCCATAGCCTTTGTCATCTTCTCTTTTGTATCGGCTACCACATTCTTTGGCATGGTTGCCCTCCTATTTGTGTTTCTTTGACTTTAGTTTGCGCAACTTGTCTGCCATACCGCTATGATTTATCTGCGGGGTGCGCGATAGACTGAGACTACCAGCAGGGACGTTTTTGGTAACGGTCGTACCCGCCCCCACCATAGCACCATCACCTACCTTTACAGGTGCTATCAGCTGCACATCACTGCCTACAAATACATTTGAGCCTATCTCAGTCTTGCTCTTATTATATCCATCGTAGTTGCACGTAATAGTGCCACAACCGATATTAGTATCAGCCCCAACGCTCACATCTCCTAGATATGTGAGGTGTGGCACTTTGCTGTTCTTGCCGATAGTCGCCTTTTTTAACTCTACAAAATTACCTATATTGTTGCCACCAGCAATCTTTGTTTCAGGGCGAATGTGCGCCATAGGTCCCACCCCGCAGTCTGAACCTATCACGCTATCCTCTATCAACGTGTTCTCACGTATTTCAGTATTTTTGCCTATTTTAGAATTTTCCAGCCGAACTCCATGCCTGATAATGCAACCGCTTGCTATCTGCGTGCTGCCATTTATATAAACATTGGGATATATAACAACGTCTTCGCCTATCTTTGCAGTAGGCGAGATATAGGTGCTGTCAGGCTCTACTATCCTAACACCTGCCCGCATAAACGTTTTTGCCCTTTCGCTCCATATCTGCCGAGCACATACTGCCAACTGCACTGGGTCGTTCACCCCCAGAAACTCATTTTCATTAGCCGCTAGGTGCGCATAGCAGTCGCGATGTATAATATCTGTAAGGTAGTATTCTTTCTGTGCGTTCACGTTCTTTACTTCTGCTAGGCGTTTCAATAGTTGAGTGGCATTACAGTAATAAATACCCGTGTTGACCTCTTGAATCTTCTTGTCATGGTCGCTTGCGTCTTTTTCCTCCACTATGCGGAGCGGTGAACGCATTGAATTAGCTGCCCGTATC
>NZ_BAAIHG010000012.1:0-30127 GCF_054655775.1 Candidatus Termitispirillum reticulitermitis
TTCGCCTACCCTTAAACAAGACGTTCTCTAGTGTATTTATTACAATACCATCTGATACTTCATAGCTGGCACCAGCAATGGCATTGTATAGCTCAACGAGCTTCTCTTTTTCAGAGAATAGTTTTGTGAAAACGCTATCTTTGTATTCCCTGTTGGTTTTGCCACTTGACATAACTTGATAATATGATGAAAAAAGCTAGTCGTCAAGAGCTTTTATGGCAACTATATACTTGTCTTTCGTTCCATTTAATGATACGATAACCCCCATATTTGACGATTAAATGAAACGAATAAAATGTTTGGGGCAAAAATGGCTAATAACGAACAAAAAACTATACTTGAAAGACGGCAGGCTATCCTTAACTTTGTAAAGGCAAGGAAGGCTGTCAGCCGTGATGATATACAGAACTTCATTGCAGGCAACTTTCCGCAAAGCTCTAAAATAACTATACTACGTGATTTAGATTGGCTGGTCACTACTGGCGAAATCGCCAAACAGGGCAAGGCTAAACAAACCATATACGTCTATCTGGCTTCACCACTGCTTGATACCATAAACGTTGAGGAGTATTTTTCTAGGGATATTGACGCACGAACCCTTATAAGCAATCGGTTCAACTTTGCTATTTGGGACAATCTTCATAACCTTTTGACGGAGAAAGAAAAAGCAGAGCTTGCTAGCAAAAATCAACAATATCGCACAAAACGCGCGGAGCTACCCCCTGTAGCAATAACGAAAGAAATAGAACGCATTACCATTGAGCTGGCGTGGAAGTCGTCTAAGATAGAGGGCAATACTTATTCGCTCCTTGATACTGAAGAGCTGATAAAAGGCGGTGTTGAGGCTAAAGGCAAGACCCACTATGAGGCTATTATGATACTAAATCATAAAAAGGCGATAGAGTTTATCTTTGCCGAGCCTGCTCATTTTAAGCAGCTAACGCTACCCAAGATAGAGTATTTGCAGCGACTTTTAGTGACCGACCTTGATGTATCGTTTGGTATCCGCCGAGCAAGGGTTGCTATCGTAGGCACAAACTACAACCCGCTTGATAATCTATACCAGATTAAAGAGGCAATGGAGCAGATGGTGGCGGTTGTCAACGCAACTGAAAATCCAGTTGAAAAGGCACTTATAGCTGTTTCTATGCTCTCTTACATCCAGCCGTTTATGGATGGCAACAAAAGAACCTCACGAATACTTGGCAATGCCATATTGCTTGCCCACGACTACTGCCCTCTGTCATATAGAAGTGTTGATGAAAGCGAATATAAAAAAGGCATATTGCTATTCTACGAACAGAACAGCATTCACTACTTCAAGCAACTCTTTATCGCCCAGTTTAACCAAGCGGCGGAGAGGTATTTTTAGGGGTAAAAGCCCACCTGTTGTGTGTCTATTTCCTCCCCCTAGATGGGGCAACTCTGTGAACATGTTAGGGTAGTGGCAGGCTTGAAACCCGCCCCCACGAAACAATGAAAACTGCCCGAACGATAGCGAAAGCGTAGTCGTTTGTGGTAAGTTTCACGAGTAGCGACCCGTGAGGGGAGCGTTTGCGGAGTAATTAGGTCACCCCCACCTGTATCCTCTCCCATCAAGGAGGGGGTTATAGGAACTCCCTTATTTTCTCCGCAAGCAACTTTGAGCGTTCCACTAAAAAATTTTCAAAATTATCTGTTTCCCAAAGTTGAGTATCTTGCGGGATAAGATGACGTTTAAGATAATCTTTTCTATTTACCACATCATTTTCTATCCACACACGTAACTCCTTGCCATTTTTTGCACCACGATTAGTTCCCGAATCCAGCAATTGAAAATTTGTGATGCTGTTTATTTTCGAGACATCTACGCCTCTATTCTCCAAAAGAGAACGTGGATGTATATGGTCAACGTCCTCATCTCGTATTGATGGGTGTCCATTGTAAAGCAAGAATAAAACATATTCTCGGTCAAACAAATCTAACTTGTCCTCAGCTATGACATCATTAAAAGAGTGAAGCGGGTGTAGCTTATATGTATCCAGTATGGCTTTTGTCGGAAATGATAGTCCTTTGTGCTTTTGCATAACCGTATGTATTTTTTTGATACCCGTCTTATAAGGTACCCAGCCACACCCTCGGCTGAACACCTTGTTAAGTAAAGACAAACGAAGCCACACTGCCATATCGTGGCAGTTTTTATCACTTGTATCAAATCGCTCAAACATATTATTTAGCTTGCCAGTTTCAATCTTTGAGTAGAAAATGTGATATGCCAAAAAATACAACGGAATTGCAGACCTGTTTTTTGCTGATGAAAACCAACTAAGGTGAGAAGTTGCATTGAGAAATTTCTGCAATGCATCCAGAGTTGCCTGTATGCGTTCACGTTGAGACGTGGCAAAATTAGCGTCTTCAGCGGTCAATCCCGACATCTCTTTGGATGGTTTGTCATCAAGAATGAATATCAATTTTATAAGTTCATCTTGCCCAATCCCAATATTGGAATTTTTAGAAACAATTGTGTCCAAAAAATATTCCATTTTATAGTCAAAACCTTTGAGTACTGACGCAACTAAATCATAGGATGACAATTTTGTTCCCCCATCATTCAAGCGACGAAAAAGTTCAACTATGCGTTGCCTATTTTCAAGAGAATCTTCGCGCTTGTTTATGGACACTTTGGATATGCCGATGCTTTCATCCATAAAAACGCCACGGTAAAAAGCTCTTACGTTTTTTCTAATATATTTAATTTTAATGCCGTCCTCAATGGTATTTTTTTTGATTATTTCCTCAGCCACTTGGTCGTCGTCATTGGTTTCAGTTAGCTGAACAAATAATGCATCCACAGGATACCACAGACAATCACTCATAACGCCATTTGGTCGTTCCTTGTTTGTTTTGGGCAAATCTACCGTCTTTACAGCAAATTTGAAATCATAGTCTTCGCCTGAATAGCCACTGTACATATCAAAAAACATACGCTTGCCATTATACTTACCCTCAAGTCCAATATAAAAACTTTGAAGCCGTTGTTGTCCATCTATGATGAACCATTGTGTTTTGGAAAGTTCATCAACTTCTGTTGAGTCTACGTTGTTTCCATCTCGTGTAAAATAGCGAAAAGCAAACAGGGGTTTGGATGCCTTTTCTTCTTCAATGCAAATGACTGAACCGAAAGAATTCCCTTTTAGGAGAGAATCAAACAGCTCTTCCATTTTATCTTCCGTCCATACAAGTCGTCTTTGTATGACAGGAAGGACTATTTCACTATCATTGATTTTTATGATAACATTTTTAACGCTAAGGCTCAACCAGTTAGCCATAAATTACACCCCTTATTTTTTATTCCTCAGCCCTTTCGTCTGATTTTTCCAGCATATCATACAGCCCCCCCCCCCCCTGTCAAGAGGTTTTTTGCAAGTTTGTAAAATAAAGTTGAGGGGCAAGAGGTTATACGGTAATATCGCTTTTTAGTTTCTTTATCTCGGCAAGCGACAAGCCAGTAGCTGTAGCTATAATATCTTGGCTAATACCGCTAGCCAACAAGTTTTTTGCCACTGTCAGCTTGCCTTGTTGTAGTCCTTGTTGCAGTCCTTGTTGTAGTCCTTGTTGCAAACCTTCTTCTCTACCCTCATTTAGGGCAAACTTTCTTACAGCTGACCTGTCATAGACAACCTTTGTATAGTTGTCATACGCATGCAACAAATCAGGGTCTGCCTCTATCTCCTGCATACGAGCTTCTGCTCGTCTTAAAACTGGGTCCATACCTACTACCTCCTTTAGCTTACCTGCTGAGCTTTTTTCATCCAAATAAACAAGCCACCTATGCAACGAATCATTCAAATCTATGTCATTTAATTGCCTAAACTTAGGCATCTCTATAAAATGCAACTCTAATAAATCAGTCAGCATAAGTTCTTTATGCTTATCGTGCCATATATGAAACGATGACGCAAACTCATCAACGTCTATATAGTTAAAGTCTAATATACATATAGATATAACAGAAGACAAGTCCTGATAGTCTTTACCTTTCTTTATGTTGTTCACAAATAACCTAGCCCAATAGTAAAGCATGCGTTGTGCCATATTAGCTTTGTTAGCTAACTGCACCTCTATATTGACTTTTGCATTGTTGGCAAACTCTGCAAGAACATCTAGCCTGCCCGATTTGCCACCTACTATATCAGGGGGCAGCTCTTTACCCTCTATAATATCTAATGAAACTATCGGCTCTTTCCCAGTTTTGCTTAAAACAGCATTTAAGAATGAAATGAGCAGAGCCTCACTGCCTTTCTCGCCCATAATCTTCTTAAAGGCAAAATCGTTCAATGGGTTTAGCCGTTCAGCAACACCATTACCTTTCATAATGGGATTATACCAAATAGAACGTTCTATGGCAAGCATAAAATCGCCCATAGTCGTTGACATAAGTATAAACATTGTATATGCTTTAGTTGGGGGTCAAATGGAAATAATAGTGGATGATAGTAGCACCTTGCAGGCAATGCTAGCCCAAATAACAGAAGATAACATCCACCAAGAGATAGAGACTGGTGTATCTGTTGGCAAAGAAGTGTGGTAATAGCAAATTCCAATTAGTATTATGCGTTTGTCTAGCTATATATCAAAGCGTTGCGGGGTGTCAAGGCGGTTCGCTAAACGGGCGATTGCGGCTGGGCTGGTGCTTGCTAGTGACGGCAAACCTGTCAACGTTGATATAGAGGTTGATGAAAATAGTAATTATAGCTTGAATATAACTAAAACAGACTTATCATATAACGCAAAAGACTACCACATTAAGCAGATGAGCGATGTCGCATTCCTCTATAAGCCGCCTCTGATGCACACTGAACGGCACACTCCGCTTGACGGGCTATGTTTAGACGATGTGGCTAATAGGGAACTGCCCGACTACAAGCTAATAACTAGACTGGACTATGGGGCGGATGGTATTATTGTTGCTATTAAAAATGGGATAACGGTTATAAAGGAACGTAAAACTTACCTTGCTTGGGTGTGCGGAGCAGACTTTCCAGCGCAAATAACGGGTAAGTGGCGAGTATTTGCTGATAAACGCAATAAGGTAAAGGTTGAGCGTGTAGATGGCACAAATAACACTGATGCCGAAGTAATGAACTTTAGCAAACTGGATAGCAGAGTGAACCTAGAATATAAAAATCATAGTCTAGTGCGTGTAGAGCTTGCTAGGGCGCACAGGCATCAGGTGCGGGCGGTGCTGGCAAATTTGGGATACCCAATAGTGGGGGATAGCCTATATGGTTTCGCGGGCAGTGCTGGTGGCAATGGCGACAGAATATATTTGCACTGCGAATCTATTGAACTTAATGGAGTAATGGGGTATAGTTCTAAAATTGATGATTTTATAAAGGGCTAATTTATAAGAGAGGATGTAATGAACGACTTAGATGTTAGCGTGGAGAAACGCCTTGCAGAGCTGATTTGCAACTATAGCTTAAAGATTAAAAAAGACGATTTAGTTCTAATACGCGGAGAGATGTGCGCAGAACCGCTAATTAGAGCTTGTTTCACAACCGTGTTGCAGCTGGGGGCGCACCCGTTGGTGCGCATGAGTTTCCCTGAACAGAATGCATTGTTCTTTAAGCACGGGGCAGAACACCAATTTTCTTATGTTTCGCAGGTTGACAAGGCGCAGGCGGAGAGCATCAGTGCACAAATATCAATAGATTCCACTGATAACTCTAAACAGCTGACTAGCGCAAATCCTGCTGATGTGGCAAAAGCGCAGAAGGTGCGCGGAGATTTGCTGGAGTTGATGTTTGCCCGTGAGGAGAAAGGCGAGTTTGTATGGGTCGTTGTGCCGTATCCAACCCGAGCTATGGCGCAAGACGCTGAGATGAGCTATGACGAGTATAGAAGTTTTGTTTATAACGCGTGTAAATTGAATGAGCATGACCCAGTATCTGCATGGCAAGCTGTGGATGCTATGCAAGCGGGCATTGTTAAGAGGCTATCAGGCAGTAAGAAGTTGCATATCGTTGGCAAAAATACTGATTTAACCTTTGATGTTACAGGTAGGCTATGGCGTAGTTGTTGTGGGCAGCGCAATATGCCTGATGGGGAGATATTTACTAGCCCTGTGGAGGATAGTGCCACTGGGACAATCTATTTTGACATTCCTACTAACTATAATGGTGTGGAGGCGCGCGGGGTGTTCTTGCGGTTGGAACGTGGCAAGGTAGTAGAGGCGCGGGCAGAGAAAGGAGAGGACTATCTATTAAAGATGTTAGAAACGGATGCTGGGGCAAAGTTTGTGGGCGAGATAGCATTTGGGTTGAACGATAACATTAGGCGACCCAGCAAGAATATCTTGTTTGATGAAAAGATTGGGCGGACGATGCACATGGCAATAGGTGCATCTTATACAGAGACGGGTGGCAAGAATAAGTCAGCCCTGCACTGGGATTTAGTAAAGGATATGTCCACTGGTAGCAGCGTGGAGTTGGACGGAGAGCTTATATATAAAGACGGGAAGTTTGTTTAGAAAAAATAGAATAGCTTTAGCCGTTAACAAGCTGTTTGAACAGGTGCGTGTTGATGTGGGCTGTATAGACGGGTCATAAAAAGCTAGCATTATTCTTAATATCCCGTTATAATTGGATATTATGGCATATAGAGCAGGTTTTGTCGGTTTTGTAGGTTTGCCGAATGCGGGTAAATCAACCCTCCTTAATGCTATGCTTGGGGAGAAGGTGGCTATCACGTCAGATAAGCCGAACACCACACGCAATATAATATATGGTATCAAGACAACAGACGACTATCAGCTGGTGTTTGTTGATACACCGGGCTTTCACTTGGCAAAGGGGAAGCTAAATAGGGCTATGGTGCATCAGACTGATAGTGCCCTCAATGAGTTGAGCCTTATCTGTCTGCTGATAGACCCTAAAGAAACTCGGCATAAACTATTATCAGTGCTGGTGTCCAAAGTCCGAGCTAGCGGGGCAAAGGTAATACTTGTTATGACTAAGCTAGATGCCCGCCCGCGCGAGCAGCTGTATTCATCAGCTGCCGAGTTCAGCAAACTATTAAATTTTAAGGATATTGTGCCTGTGTCAGCTACACTAGGCAAGAATCTTGATTTGCTGGAGAAGCTAGTAGTGGCAGAGCTACCTGAGTCCCCTGCAATATTTACCAATGATGAGGTTACTACTCAGCCAGAGAGTTTCCTTATAGCGGAGTTTATTCGTGAGCAGTCTTTTGCCTTGCTTAATCAAGAGTTGCCTTATGATACGCTTGTAGAGGTTGAGGAGAACAAAACCAGCAAGGGGACTATGCTAATAATTGCGTCTATAATAGTAGCGCGTGATAGTCAGAAAGGAATTGTTATCGGCAAGGGCGGACAGATGTTAAAGGAGATTGGTAGCCGTGCACGGACAAATATTGAGAAGTTTTTCGGTATTCATTCTAGGTTGGAGCTAAATGTTAAGGTGCGTGAAAACTGGAGCGAGAACGCTAGTTATCTGAGAATACAGGGATTATGAGCATGGATTTAATGCGGGTAAAGCTGGAAAATGTTAAGAAGTTAGTGCGCCGTAGCGTCAAGGGTCCATTGCAAAAGGTGCTTGTCAAGCTACACCCCGCAGATATTGCGTATATTATCCGTCATCTGTCTGATATTGACCGCAAAAAGGTGTGGGCGTGTATGACCGACAATATGCGTATTGCCGAGACTATCATAGAGCTGGACGATAGTAGTATAGTAGAGTTGTTTGAGGAGATGGAGCCACAAAAGGCGGCGGACGTATTGCAGGAGATGAATAGCGATGATATATCCTATGTTCTGCGTCTGCTACCGGAAGAGTTAAAAGATAAAATTACCCAATATATAGGCGACAAAGACCTTTCGGCGGTGGAAGAGCTACTTCATTACCCTGATGACTCTGCAGGTGCGATGATGAACACTGAATACATCGCATTGAACGTCAGAACTACCGTAAAGGAAGCCACTAAACTAATACATAAAGCCGCAGACGTTGAGCTAGTCTACTATCTGTATGTTGTAGATGATGAGGGGCGGCTTGTGGGTGTGCTGAGTTTGCGACAGTTGATAACAAATCCGCCTGATAAGACCCTTGCTGATATTATGATAAGCGATATTATTAGTGTGCAAGACCATACTGATAAAGAAGACGCTGCTAGGCTGGTTGCTAAATATGACCTATTGGCACTGCCAGTTGTAGATGAGCAGCGGCATATTATGGGTATTATCACCTTTGACGACGTGATGGACGTCATCCGCGAAGAGGCTACGGAGGAAATCTACCGTATGGCGGGTGCATCGCAAGAAGCGTTTGACTATGGCGAAAGCACTATTACCAATGCCAAGGCAAGACTTCCGTGGCTAATTGTTACGCTTGTGGGCGAGCTTATGTCAGGGTTTATTATAACGTTCTTTCAGGGCAAAATCGTTGATTTTTTGGTTATATCGGCGTTTATGCCTGTAATAATGGCTATGGGTGGCAATGTCGGTAGCCAATCTTCTACAATTATCATACGCAATATAGCATTGGGCAACATTGACAACAAGCGGGCGGCTGTGCCAGTTGTATGGCGTGAGATGAAAACTGGTTTTTTAATGGGAATTGTGAGTGCTGTTCCTGTAACGCTAATACTGCCGCTCTTTGGGGGCGGGCAGCGGACGGGGCTGATAGTGGGTGTGTCGTTATTTTGCGCTATGGGGTTTGCCGCCTTTGTGGGTGCGCATGTGCCACTAGTGTTAATGCGGTTGAATGTTGACCCTGCGGTAGCATCAGGTCCGTTTATCTCTACGTTTAACGATATTACAGGTTTGACGATATATTTCAGCGTAGCGATTGCTATGGTGTCGTTACTAGGCTAATGGGTTTTTGTAATGAAAGAGGTCAGCGAGCGGGGGATTATCTATAAAATTCTGCACTACTCAGACCGTTCAGCTATAGTTTTTGCGCTAATTGCGGGCTATGGTAAGACTAAGCTATTTGTTAAATGGGCGTTTTCGGGCAAAGGGGGCTTACTGGCACTTGCCCCTGGCACTATTACGTTTAATCTGAAAGAAACATCTGATATGCACCGCTTTATTTCATTTAGCCCCGACCCTACGTATTATCACTACACGCAGTTTCCTGATATTCTAATGAGGTTAAACATAGTCTTTGAAGTCTTTGACAACTTGTTCCACACAGGGGAGGACTCTCGCGCGCTCTGGAGTATGTCGCTGAAATATACCGCTGATAATTACGTAAAGGCTTGTTTGTATGGTGTTTATAGGCTAATGAGGGATGGCGGGGTGTTGTTTGCGCTTGTGTGTAGTTGTGGACAAATGCGGGGTGCTTTGCGGTTTTATGACAACGGGCTGCGCTGTGAGGCTTGTTCGGGCGATTATAATGGTTCTGGTAGCTATGCGGGCGGTTTGGCAGTCTCTAGCAGGTGTGGGGAGTTGCTGGGCAGTTTTGCTGACAATGAACTATTTAAGCAGACAGAGCTTAGTGCTGATGACGAGCTTGAACTTTTAAGGCTGTTTAGTTATCATATAGACAATGTGGTAGGCAGGAAGAATAGCTTAAAGAGCCTGAAAGTGTTTTTGGAGATGGCTACTAGTTAGGTGAAAGGGAGCTTACTTCTTTATTGCCAAATCTAGCAATAGTTGCTATAATCCCCGTATGAACAGCAAGAACGCTACTGAACGGCTAAATCCGCTGAATGATTTTGCTTTCAAGAAGATAATGGGCGAGAAAGGCAGTGAGGCTCTGCTTATCTCGTTCTTAAATGCTGTGTTAAGCAAGACTGGAAAAGCACCTCGCATTTGTCCACAACTACACACAAGCGCAAACAACACCCCGCCATCCCTCATTAGCCTATAAACACCATACAAACAAGCCTTTACGTAATTATCAGCGATATATTTCAGCGTAGCGATTGCTATGGTGTCGTTACTAGGCTAATGGGTTTTTGTAATGAAAGAGGTCAGCGAGCGGGGGATTATCTATAAAATTCTGCACTACTCAGACCGTTCAGCTATAGTTTTTGCGCTAATTGCGGGCTATGGTAAGACTAAGCTATTTGTTAAATGGGCGTTTTCGGGCAAAGGGGGCTTACTGGCACTTGCCCCTGGCACTATTACGTTTAATCTGAAAGAAACATCTGATATGCACCGCTTTATTTCATTTAGCCCCGACCCTACGTATTATCACTACACGCAGTTTCCTGATATTCTAATGAGGTTAAACATAGTCTTTGAAGTCTTTGACAACTTGTTCCACACAGGGGAGGACTCTCGCGCGCTCTGGAGTATGTCGCTGAAATATACCGCTGATAATTACGTAAAGGCTTGTTTGTATGGTGTTTATAGGCTAATGAGGGATGGCGGGGTGTTGTTTGCGCTTGTGTGTAGTTGTGGACAAATGCGGGGTGCTTTGCGGTTTTATGACAACGGGCTGCGCTGTGAGGCTTGTTCGGGCGATTATAATGGTTCTGGTAGCTATGCGGGCGGTTTGGCAGTCTCTAGCAGGTGTGGGGAGTTGCTGGGCAGTTTTGCTGACAATGAACTATTTAAGCAGACAGAGCTTAGTGCTGATGACGAGCTTGAACTTTTAAGGCTGTTTAGTTATCATATAGACAATGTGGTAGGCAGGAAGAATAGCTTAAAGAGCCTGAAAGTGTTTTTGGAGATGGCTACTAGTTAGGTGAAAGGGAGCTTACTTCTTTATTGCCAAATCTAGCAATAGTTGCTATAATCCCCGTATGAACAGCAAGAACGCTACTGAACGGCTAAATCCGCTGAATGATTTTGCTTTCAAGAAGATAATGGGCGAGAAAGGCAGTGAGGCTCTGCTTATCTCGTTCTTAAATGCTGTGTTAAGCAAGACTGGAAAAGCACCTATAGTTTCATTAGATATTATAGAGGGTAAAGAGCTGTTGCCTGATGTAGCAGTTGGTAAATTAGGCAGATTAGATGTTCTTGCTGAACTTGCCGATAAGACGATGGTTAATATAGAGGTGCAGTTAGTTAATAAGGATAATATGGCACAGAGGATATTATACTACTGGGCTAAATTGTTTGTAAATGGCATAAAGAAGGGTAAAGATTATGGCGATTTGCATCCTGTTATATCTATCTGCATATTGGACTTTAACTATATAGAGGTTGATGAGTTTTCGTCATCGTTCCATATATGGCATGATAAACATAGAGAGTTGATGTTGACGGAGTTATTAGAGTTGCATTTTATAGAGATGCCAAAGTTTAGGCGGTTGAATAATATAGATTTGAGCGATGCGTTAAATAGGTGGCTTGTTTATTTGGATGAAGAGAGTTCAGCAAGTCAGCTAAAGGAGGTAGTAGGTATGGACCCAGTTTTAAGGCGAGCGCAGGCTCGTATGCAGGAGATAGAGGCAGACCCAGCTTTATTGCATGCGTATGACAACTATACGAAAGTTGTGTATGATAGGGCAAACATCAGAAGTTTTGCTCTACGTGAGGGCAGAGAGGAAGGCAGGCAAGAAGGAAGGCAAGAGGGCAGGCAAGAAGGCAGGCAAGAAGGCAGACAGGAGGGCAGGCTGGAAGGCTTGCTAGAGGGTGAACGTAAGGGCAAACTTGAAACTGCTAAGAACCTACTAGAGGCTGGCGTTCCTTTTGATGTTATATCAAAGAGCACAGGGCTTTCCCTTGCCGAGTTAAAAGAATTGCAAAATGAAATTGTTGTATGATATAGCGCAAATAGCCATCCACCAATTTTATTTGTATCTAATCTTTTATCATCCGTCTTTAATATTTCATATAACCACTTTGCAAAGGATGATACAAAAAGAGACGCATGTATTGAATGTTAATAAAGGGCTTTCAGTTGCTCCTCTTACCTCATAATTTAGAGTAATGTTTGATTTTTTGACCATGTTAGTGTAATGTAATAAACAGGGTTTATTTATGAAAATAATGACATTAAACAGCGGTAGTTCATCGGTGAAATTTTCACTCTACGATTGGAGCAATCGCAGACAACTAGTCAGTGGCATGGTTGAGCGCATAGGACAGACCGGCTCTAGGCTTGTGTATAAGGCAGGTGGCAAACAGAAAGTTGTTGATAGGAAAGTTTTTGACCATATTGAGGCTATTAAGCAAGTATTAGACCTTATTGTGGATAAGAATAGCGGTTTTTTAGATAAAATTAGCGATATAGCGGTTGTTGCACATAGGATAGTTCACGGTGGTAGGCGTTTTGTTAAGAGTGTTCTCATTAACAGTTCAGTAATGGCGGATATTAAGCGGTTGATAAGTCTAGCCCCATTGCACAACGGACACAATCTATCAAGTATTAAAGCCATGATAAGTGCATTGCCCGATACGCCACAGGTAGCAGTTTTTGATACTGCTTTTCACCAGAGCATACCAGACTACGCATATATGTATGCCCTGCCTTATGAATGGTATGATAAACACAGGATACGGAAATACGGCTTTCACGGGATAAGTCATCTATTTGTATCAAAACGTGCAGCATCTATGTTAGGCAAGCCTGCATCAGAGTGTAACCTTATCACCATGCACATCGGCAACGGGGCTAGTGTCTCAGCTATAAAGAATGGGTTAAGTGTAGATACCACTATGGGTTTAACCCCTATGGAGGGGGTAATAATGGGGACGCGCTGTGGAGACATTGACCCTGGTATTTTATTCCATATAAGCAACCTAACTGGTATGAATACAGAGCAGATTTACGACATACTCAATACGAAGTCTGGTATTTTAGGCATCACAGGCAAATATAGCGATAGGCGTGAAGTCATGGAAAATATTGATAGCGACAAGCATTGTAGGCTGGCGTTTGAGATGGAGGCTTATAGGTTAAAAATGGTTATCGGCAAGTATATGGCGATTTTAGGCAGGGTAGATGCAATAGTGTGGACAGCAGGCGTGGGGGAACATCAACCACAAATCAGAGAAAAAACACTAGAGGGGCTTGAACATTTCGGCGTAAATCTGGACATTGCGCTGAACGAGCAGACAACAAAGGGCGATGAGGAATCTTGCATCTCTGCCCCTACCTCAAAGGTCAAAGTCTTTATCATCCCTACTAATGAGGAGCAAGTGCTGGTGGAAGACGCTGTTGGCGTATTAAATGGCAGTTATACAGACCACATGCATTATGAATATAGTTTCCTATAATTTAACCTATCTAGTTGGTCAAAAAACGACCATCTAAGGAAAGCTTGCTTTATGTTAGGGGGTGGAGCAAATTCCTTTGTTTTTTCCCACAGCTATTCCACAAAAAAAGTTGATAGTTTTTTTGATTTTTTCCTTGTCTTGTCACAGCTAGCTTTGCTCGTATATGCTTATTTGGCGGGCTTTTATAGAGGAAGTATTGACATAATGGTGTGAACGGGCGGTTATTATAGTAATTTTTTTCACACGTTATCCACAAAAATTGCTATGCTTTATGGGGTGTATTTTGCACTTGAATTGGGGTGTTTTGTGTAGTATTATTGCAGGGTTTATTGGAGGGAGCAGTTGACTGAGATAACTTTAAGCATTGCTGCTATAGGTGAGCGGGAGGTTGCCGAGTCCGTATGTGCGGAGCTGATGCAGCTGGAGGGCATTGACAATGTTCATATCACTGATAACGCTAAGTTTATCAACATAGCCTATGACGAGAGCGTGCTAAGCTCTGCTCTTATCGCCTCTAAACTGGATGAAATGGGGTATGGAACAAATTTATAATTTTTTTATTTTGATATTGACAAGTTAGTTGGCGATGTGTTCTAATGGGTGGAGTTTGCGAAAGCAAAACAATATTATATTTAAGGAGAGGCTCCATGCATATTAAGCCGATAATTATTTCTGTCAACAATTTGGCAGATGCAGCTCTGTTCTCTGTAACTGGTTTTATTACAGTGCTTTCGGTGTTGACTTTGATAACAGTTGCTGTCTACGTCTTTATGATGTTAGAAAAGGTGTTCTTTAAGAAAGAAGAAGAACAGGAGTAGTTGTTTTTAGGATACCCCGCTTTTGTTGTTATTGTTGCGGGTGTGCGCTTAACTGGCGTGTGTGTTTTCTTTGTGATTAAGGAGAGGCTCTATGCATACTAAGCCGATAATTATTGCTATCGACAATTTGAAAGATGCAGCCCTGTTCTCTGTAACTGGCTTTGTTACGGTGCTCTCGGTGTTGACTTTGATAACAGTTGCTGTCTACGTCTTTATGATGTTAGAAAGGGTGTTTTTCAAGCCTGAAGTTGAGGATGCTGTTTCTGGCGGTGCACCTTCTGCACCTTCCGAAATGTCTAGCTCTGGTGGCATAAAACCAGAGATTATAGCTGTTATTGCAGCGGCGGTTTCTGTTGCTCTTGGTGGCAGTTCTGATACTCGTTACATAGGCGGCGTTCGCCGTCCTACTGCATGGTATGGTGAATCTGTTGGTGCATTGCACAGCGGACATTCACCTTTATATCGCGGATAATTTTTTGGAGGATAAAAGACTATGGATATGGTTGAAACACTGTTAACAGCGCTATTTTCCCAAGGTGCGTTTGCTAACGCTACCCCCGGCAAATTGATTATGATTATAGTTGGGATAGTATTTATTGTCCTAGCTGTGCGTAAGAACTATGAACCGTTCTTGCTTGTGCCAATTGGTTTTGGTATCATTGTGGGCAACATCCCGTTCCAAGAGGGGCTGGATGTCGGCATATATGAACCGGGAACCGTGTTTAACACTTTTTTCCAAGGCGTTATGAAAGGTTTATACCCGCCAATAATATTCTTGGGCGTTGGTGCTATGACTGACTTCTCGGCTATGCTTTCTAACCCTAAGCTCATTATGCTTGGTGCTGCTGCACAGCTAGGTATATTTACTACTTTCTGTCTAGGCGTAGGCATATTGCCAAGTATATTTGCATCAGACCCTACGCTTATGAAGGGTATTGTTGATGCTGTTCAGGTTGGTCCTGATGGTGTTAGTGCTGTCTATAATGCTAGTGATATTACTGCCAGTGTTATAGCGGAGGCTTCACAAAAGCTATCTGCCGCTATCGGTATTATCGGTGGTGCGGATGGTCCTACGTCAATATTTGTTGCATCTAAGCTAGCTCCTACTTATCTAGGTGCTATTGCGGTTGCAGGCTATTCTTATATGGCATTGATTCCTGTTGTTCAACCTCCTGTTGTTCATATGCTTACTACTAAGAGCCAACGTCTTCGCCAAATGAAGGCGCGTCCGCCTGTTAGCAAGCGTATGCTTATGATATTCCCTGTAATGGGCTTTATACTTACGTCTTCGCTGGCACCGGGTGCGTTGCCTCTATTGGGCATGTTGTTCTTTGGCAACTTCCTGAAGGAATGCGGCGTTACCGACCGTCTTGGCAAGACTGCATGCAATGCTCTGCTTGATATAATCACGATTGTATTGGGTATGTCTGTTGGCATGTCAACTGACGCTTCTCGTTTCTTAACCCCTGTATCATTAGCAATATTTGGTATGGGTGCGGCTGCGTTTGCGTTCTCAACTGCGGGCGGTGTACTGTTCGCTCATATTATGAACCTTTTCTTGCCTGAAGATGAAAAGGTTAATCCAATCATTGGTGCTGCTGGCGTATCAGCTGTGCCGGGTGCTGCTCGTGTAGCGCATGTGATTGGCACGACTGAAGACCCGTCTAACTTCTTGATTACGCATGCTATGGCGCCAAACGTTGCCGGTGTTATAGGTTCAGCTGTTGCAGCAGGTATATTCCTGTCAATGTAATTAGCGACTAAGTAATAGACAAAAGCCCTCCCTGTTAAGGGGAGGGCTTTTTTGTTGCTATTCCCCTACAACGCAAAAGTTTTTAGTCCAGTCAAGTATATAGTCCACAGTTTTCCTCTTGACAAGCTGTTCAAAATTTGCTATGCTCTCTACATAACGGATGATAGGGTAGCAGTTTAAGAAAGACACTACTTTTACAAAAACTAAGCGGTACTAAAACATTTAGACCGACAGGCTTTGGACAAGTCGCTTGAGTGCAAACATCGCACCGAGCGGACGAGTTGGATAGCTTGGCGGTTTTTTTATTATATGTATGAGGGAAACATACAAAGGAGCCTGAACGGAGTTAGGGCATATAGCTTTTGCTCGTTGCTAGCGTTGCACTTTGTCATTGAACTGGGTGCTATGTTTAGTTAGCAAAGAGCGGGTAATTTTTGTGTCAACATCTCTAGTATTTCTGTGCTACCTGTGCGTGACGGGTAGGGAGTGTTACAGATAGGGGTGGTTTGGTGCGAGGATTGCCAGATATAACTCTCTCAGGTAGCAGGACATCTGTCTTAGGTGTCTTGCTAGCCGAGTTTTACCTTTGGGGGTAAAATATGGCTCTTAGTATATATACCAATGTGTATGCCAATATCGCCCAAGGCGGTATCAACAAGGTCAGCAATTCGCTTGACAAGTCAATTCAGAGGCTAGCTACAGGTCTCCGTATAAACAGTGCGGCAGATGATGCTGCGGGGCTGTCAATGGCAGACAGGTTGCGCGCTGCTGTTAAGAGCTACGAACAGGCGTCTCGCAATGCACAGAGTGCTTCATCAATGTTAAACACGGCTGATACCGCTATGGATGCTATAAGTGGCATATTAACGCACATGCGTGAGCTTGCTGTGCAGGCGGCAGGGGGCACGGCTAACGATAGAGCCACTATACAGGAAGAGATGATTACCTTGCGCCAAGAGATAAACAATATTGCTAATGCGGCGGAATTCAACGGCAAAAAGCTGCTAAATGGCGATATGGCGGGGGTATGGTCGGCAACGTCGGCTGATGTTGAGGCGATAATGCGCTCATCGGCTGCAACGGGTAGCTATAAGCTGACATATTCAGTTGACCCTGGCAAGAACGAGATTTATTCAACTGCGCTAATGGTCACTCACGAAGATATGGCGCGTGTAGTCTATAATAATAGCACGGCAAGCAACATTGCATTCACTGGCGAACTAGCTATGTGGGAAGGCGGGAATATTAACTTTGCTGGTGGCGGTAGTACCACAAGTTTGATTAGCACTAACACAGCCATTACAGCAGCTGGCTCAATGCTTCAGGGCATGTATTTTCGTGACGCGGGTGGCGCGGGTGGCACCTATGTAGAATATACGTTTAATAGCAACGCATCAGCTAATGGCGATACAGTTGATTTTACTGCTACGGTTCTCAACCCTGTCACTGGTGAGACGACTAATGTATCAGGCTCTTATCTATGGAGTGCCAGCTATACGTTCATAGTAAATGGGGAAACTTTTATGCTGGATGGTGCTATTCCAACTGCGGGCAGGAGAATTACCGCTGGCGACCAGTATCTGTTCTATACGGAGCCGCTTATCGCTAATAATGCATCGTTCAGTGTTGGTGGTAATATATCGTTAGGCTTTAATCGCACTGGTGCAACTAGCCTAACGGGTGTAACGCTTGATAAAACTGGCTTTCATCACAGCACAATATCATGGAATAATGCTGGTGCTAGCACTACAGCTGGTGAAATACTGACGGAGTTTGTAAGGGCGGGTAGCGTGGCGCGTTCTGATACTAAACTGAACAATTTGAATCCATTTTACGCTACCAGCGGGGCATCTGCGCTGGGTGTTACGCGCAACCTTACGGTGTATGGCAATAACGCCAGTGCAACTCTTGCTATTGAGGGGGACGATACCATCGCTGACCTTATGACTAAGATACGCAGTGTCCTAGTGAACGACTTGTCTATGGGAGGCGGCGTTTCAAGCGGTGCGCTGGTGCGCTACGTATCAGCGGGGGGCACAGCAGGCGGGACGCAGGTTGGTTCGGGTGCGATAGTTATCCAGAGTGGCATTACGGGCAAGGATTCTATCATTACTTTCACAGGCGATGATGACATTGTAGATGCGCTGGGCTTAATGACCATACAAAGGAACGTTGGCGACACGTTGAATGCGACAGTTACTACTGTTAGTGGTGTTCCGGCTAATGGCACGTATAGGTCGCACGATGGTATGGTGCGTAATATTATCCCCGGTGCTGATATATACGTGAATACGCATAGTGGAGCGACTGCAACTGCCAATGCCAACGGGGTGATAACCTTCACAACTAAGGGCAGTCAGGATGCATACATAAATGTCGTCAATAGGGCGATGCTCACGCAAGTGGGGATAGGAGCGGGTCAGACAATGGAAAGCTCTATCGGCAGGGTAGATGCCAGAGGGCTGGAATTGAACCACATAAACGTTGGTAGCACGGAGGGTGCTGCGCGTGCGATAGGGGCTATAGACGAGGCGATGAATAGGCTGGGTTCTATACGGGCGACTGTAGGGGCGCAGATGAGCGCGTTGGAGTATATACAGCGAAATATTAACTCTAGCAGACAGACAGCTGCGACAGCGGAGTCAAATATACGCGATTTAGATATAGCGGAGGAGTCGGCGCGGTTCTTACAGAACAAGACGATATTAGAATCAGCTATGGCAATGCTGGCACAGGCAAACGCAATACCTCAGCTGGTGTTGGGGCTAATTGTAGCATAAAGAGCAATCCTCACCAAGAATGACAACTGCTTGTCATCCCCCACGTATCTACATTTACAGCGTCTGCATTTACGGCGTCTGTATGTGCAGAGAGGGTAAGGAGGGGCAACATCGTTGACGAATTAAAGTAGGGGGTGGCTGATATGATATGGGGAGATAAAAAGAGTAGTTTATGATTAGCACTAATAGCTATGTTTCGTCTATGCTGGCTGGTGTGCAAGGGGCGCAGTCTCTTGCTAATAGTCCTGCTAGGACGACCCCTGCGGGGAGGCTTGTCAGTGCTTCTATGGCGCAGAAATTGGCAGGTCAGCTGACCGGCTACCCGCGCATAGCTGATAGATTGGCACTTTCAACCGATACATTCACCAAAGCATCTGATGATACAACAAGCCTTGCATCTCTGCTAGAGCGTATGCGCTCACTTGCTCAGCAGGCTATCGGTGCCAGCGTGTCTAATAGGCTTGCATTGCAAGATGAGCTTAATAGCATTAAGAGCGAAATCAACAGTCTGGTGAACCAATCTGCCGCCAATACGCAAAAGTTGCTAAATGGCGAAATGTCAGGCTATGGGGCATCAACTGATAGGAATGTGTCAGCGGTGTTCAGGGGACAGCTAAATACGGGTGCATATAGGTTTGACTATTCGCTGAACCCTGGTAGCAACGCAGTCTATGGCACTAATCCGTTCAGGATAAGAGCATCTGGGGCTACCACTACTAATACTTCAACATTGACACTGCCGCCATTCAGCTGGGGGAGATACCCCACGCCTGCTCGCCAAGATGCAGAAACCGCATGGAATGGAGCAACGGTTGAATTTTCAAATGCGGAGGCTTCCTACGGAGGTGCGCAAAGAATTCAGCTTGTTGATAGGCATGTGACTAATGCAGCGATACCCTCATTGTTTATGAGGTTTGACACTATGAATCCGGATGCGGGCTATGCAACACAGACCGCAATTGTGCCTCCCAACAGTTGCTATATTGAGTTTGAGTGGCTGAGTGACCATGCTGCGAATGATTCTAGTGCGATAAACTATAGACTTCGTAGGTTAGATGCCGTTAATGGTGATAGAATCGAATTCACAAGTAGTGTAATGCCAACTAATCCTTTGACTAATCCGGAGACTACGATAGGTGGATTTCTTTCACTTATTCTTCCTCGGGATATAATGCAAACTACGTCAGGTGATAAATTTTTGTTCTATATGGAAGGAGATTTTTCTCTCTCTGACGAGGTGCTTGTTATAGATACCCCCACCACAACGGGCGACTACTCCTATTACAACGATGGTGTTGTAGAGTGGTATGAGACCAATATTCCCTCTCAGATGCGTATAAAGCTGAATGCTGGCAACAATGCTGCAACAGGTGGCTCGGCATGGCTTGTGACGCTGGATGCCGCAGGATTCCACGAGAACGAGATTACGTGGACACCTGCTATGACACTCAATAACGTCTATGATGCTACACCCACAACGGGCACTTGGACTGCTGGCACGCCGACAACTCCTGCTCCTACTGGTGGTGCCATTGCCGCGAAGACTACCCAGCTGAAGGACATCTGGCAACTATACGATAGCGCAGGGAACTTCCTGCTCGCCACCCCGCAGACTATTGCCCTAAATGGCAACGGACGCTCCGCCAGCATTGAACTAAAAGGTGATGATACCATAGAATCTTTCGTCCAGAAACTGCGCAATGCAATAGCAAACCAGTTAAAGATGGCTAACGGCATAGGTGATAGTTTCCTAGCGCAGTATTTCTCATCAGCAGGCACATTCGGCGATGTCGGCATTGCCGCAGGCACTATAGGGCTGCAAGGAGCTATCGCTGGGGCAAACTCTCAGCTATCAATAGACGGCAATTCTAGCTTATTGTCATTGTTGGGGCTGAATACATTAAAGGGGTATAAGAGCAGTTCATTCCGTGCTGCCAATATCATTGACGCTAGCACAGGAAAATTGCTTGGAGCACGCAATAGCTATGACGGCTATTTTAGGGACATTGCGCATAATGTTGATGTGTATATTGCACAACCCGATAACTCTGTCAGGGCGACTGCTAAGGCGGGAGCTGGTTATAGTATTAACTATACATCAATGCTAGTTAATAAAGATGTATATATAAATGTTGTGGATGGTTCTATGCGAAGCTCAGTTGGAGTGGGCTATCCCGCCCAGACGCGCAGTGCTATAGGCAGGCTTGATACGGCAGGGCTAGAGTTAAACGATATATCCGTAGGCAGTGCAGCACAAGCGAGGGTTGCTTATGCTCGGATTACTGATGCTATTGCTCGTGTGCGCAGTATGGGACGCAAGGCTAGCATGGGCAAGTCGTCAATGGACACGCTCAACGCCTTTAACAAAACAGCCGAAGAAGAAACGCAGCTATCAATAACTAGCTTATGGAAGTGGGGATAATTTCTCACCTGTATCTATGTTATTTTCCATTCTTGATATTATTGCCTAATGGTGCTATCATCTATTTATGTCTAATATACATCATATAAATGAGATAAGGGGCAGAAAATGCCTTGTTGCTACTGCAGGAGTTTATTATCTTTACTGGAATCGTAGAAGCTATCGGCAATGTTAGGAGCGTCCGTGCAGGTTCAGGCGTGGCGCAGATTGTTATTGCCTATCCAACAGGAGCACTAGATGATATAAAGGTGGGCGATTCTATTGCCGTGCAGGGGATATGTCTGACAGCAACGAGCATTACAGCTGATAGCTTTACCGCCGATGTATCAAAGGAAACATTGGAACATTCCTCTATAAAATATCTTTCAGCGGGCAAAAAAGTCAATTTAGAGCGGGCGATGATGTTATCGTCTAGGCTAGGCGGGCATATAGTGCAGGGACACGTAGACGGCGTAGGGAAGCTGAAACGTGTAACAAAAGAGGCAAACAGCTACCTAATGACGTTCTCTGCCCCTGCGGAGCTTATGCGCTATATAGTTTATAAAGGTTCAATAGCGGTGAGCGGAGTGAGCCTCACTGTGGCAAAAACGGCAAAAGATTTTTTCTCTGTAGCTGTAATCCCGCATACCTACGAGCAAACGACCTTGTCAACCTTAAAGGCAGGAGATATGGTCAACATAGAGACAGACGTGCTAGCCCGCTATATAGAAAAGCTGTTGAAAGATGGGCAGCAAGAGATTAAATTGATTGGGCTTATCAGTGAAATGCAAAAGGGTGCTTTATATGAGTAAAAACGTACGCGCTAGTGTGGAAGAGGCTTTAGATGAGATTCGCTCTGGGCGAATGGTAATCCTTGTAGATGATGAAGACCGCGAGAATGAGGGCGACCTTACGATGGCGGCACAATTTGCGACCCCAGAGGCTATCAACTTTATGGCGACTTATGGCAGAGGGTTGATTTGTCTGCCTCTTACCTCTAAAAGGTGTGATGAGTTGGAGCTTGTGCTGATGAGCGGGCAAGATGAGAACAAGAGTCGTTTCGGCACTGCATTCACGCTGTCTATAGAGGCTAAAGAGGGTATCAGCACGGGCATTTCAGCGGCAGATAGAGCGCACACAATCCGCATTGCCGCTGATGAAAAATATACCAAAGACGACCTAGTTGTTCCTGGTCATATATTCCCGCTGAGGGCGCGGGACGGTGGCGTATTTGTGCGGACGGGGCAGACTGAAGGTTCAGTTGATTTAGCAAAACTTGCAGGATTGAACCCATCTGCTGTTATCTGTGAGATTATGAACGAAGATGGCACTATGGCGCGTATGCCGCAGTTAGAGGTGTTCGCCGAAAAACATAATCTGAAAATAGTAACCATAGCTGACTTGATAGCCTATCGGCTAGTGAACGATAGCCCTGTGGAGAAGCTGGCGAGTGCGCTCCTGCCGACAGACTTTGGCAACTTTAACATTATGGGTTTTAAGAATAGCATTGATGGGCAAGAGGCTGTGGTGCTTGCTATGGGCGATTTAACCACCAGCGAATCTGCGCTTGTCCGTGTTCATTCATCGTGCCTTACTGGTGACGTGTTTGCATCTAAACGTTGTGATTGCGGTGCTCAGCTCCATGCGGCAATGGCTGCTATCAGCAAGGCGGGGCGGGGTGTTATTGTCTATATGTTCCAAGAGGGGCGTGGCATAGGCATTATTAACAAAATAAAGGCTTATAGCCTACAAGACGATGGCTATGATACGGTTGAGGCTAACCAGAAACTAGGTTTTAAGGCTGATTTGCGCGAATACGGCTTTGGGGCACAGGTAATCGCTAAGTTAGGGATAAAAAAAATGCGTTTAATGACGAATAACCCTGTTAAGATAAAGGGGTTAGCGGGCTATGGACTAGAGGTAGTGGAGCGAGTTCCTGTAATAGTGGACTACTCAGACGAATCGCAAGACTATATGCGGACTAAACAGGAGAAACTAGGTCATCTGCTGGGGCTTGTCAAGTGAGTATAAATTAGTGTATGCTATGTTGTAGAGGTGAGTTATGGCTTATAAATTAGTTGAGGGCGGGCTTGTTAATGCTAGCGGGCGTGTAGCTATAGTGGCATCCCGTTTTAACAACTTTATCACAGAGAGCCTGATTGCAGGTGCTGTTGATACACTCGTGCGGCACGGGGTAGCGGATAGCGATATTGTGGTATATAAGGTGCCCGGCGCATTTGAAGTGCCGCTAGTGTGCCAAAAGGTTGCTGAGACTAACAAGTTTGCCGCTGTGCTTGCGTTAGGTGCGGTTATACGCGGTGCTACGCCACATTTTGACTATGTGGCAAGCGAGGTCAGCAAAGGCGTTGCGAATGTATCGCTCAAAACTGGTGTGCCTGTTATCTTTGGTGTGCTTACGACCGATACTATTGAGCAAGCTGTTGAACGTGCGGGAACTAAGGCGGGTAATAAAGGCGCAGATGCTGCTATGGTAGCTCTGGAGATGCTCAACCTGTTAAAGGAAATACAATAGCCTGATGAGCAAACGGACACGAGCGCGTGAATGTGCTATACAGATGATGTATCAGGCAAATATATTAGATGCTGACACGGCTGGTGTAGCGGGGCTATTGTGGCGAAGTATGGAGCGTCCTTCCGATGACGTGGCTGTCTTTGCCGAGCGGCTATTTGCGGGTGCTTATGCGCGCAAGGATGAGCACGATAGTATGATAAAGTCATTTCTGAAAGACACGTGGACGTTTGATAGGCTTGATGAGCTTGATATATGTGTGTTGCGTTTAGCATTAGAGGAGTTGTTCTACTCTGACACGCCGAGCTATGCTGTTATAGACGAATATGTTACGCTTTCAAGCGATTTTATCGGCGAGAAACGTGCGGCGTTTGTGAACGGCTTGTTAGAGAATGTGAATACTACTTTTATAGGGGATAAGATGGGGGGTAAGGATGGCAAGAAAAGCTAGAACTAAACCAGAAACGGTTGCACCCATAAATGACTTGCGGGCTGACGGGGAGCAAGATGGCGTGCCAGTTGCCCAAGCTGTGGCTAGCGTTGTGTATCCGAGGGAAGCACCGAGTAGCTTTATGTATAACCCTGTGCTTATTGACTATAACTTTGCCGATAAGCGTCCGCGTGGTGGCAGTGCTTGCTTTGACTTCTTTGCTTGCGGCAGATTGTGTACATTGGTGAACGAGCTTGATGAATCTCTGCTTGTATATGTATCAAAGGAGGAGATTGCGCCGACTCAAGGTTTTTTTCTAATGGATTTTGCACAGGTGAACGCAAATCCCAATATACTGATAGAGGCAATAAAGGGGCTGAAGTTGACTCATCTGTATGTAGAAGATTCTGCTAATCATTCATTGAAAGATGTATTAAAGACTCAAAAAAAGCTATTCGTGTCTTATGTGCAGTTTAAGCCAGCGACACGTCCAAGCTAGTAATTTGCAGAGGTTATAACACATTTTCCCCTATTTACAAGACAGATAATTTCATATAATATTAGCGGACTTGTATAAATATAGCTCATAGTAATGTTGGCGTATAGCTGGCGTGGAGGATAGGCGATGGATAGTGAGAAACTGAAAGCGATAGAAGTCGCAATGGCGCAGATTGATAAAGAGCACGGCAAAGGTGCTGTTATGCGGCTTGGCGACAGACCCACTGAAAAACTGCCCGTTATATCAACTGGGGCATTGAATCTTGATATTGCACTTGGGGTCGGCGGCGTGCCGCGTGGGCGCATTGTGGAGATATTCGGACCTGAAGCAAGTGGCAAGACTACTCTAACGTTGCATATAATAGCTGAAGCTCAAAAGGCAGGCGGTGTCGTGGCGTTCATTGATGCAGAGCATGCACTAGACCCAATCTACGCTGCGGCAATAGGAGTAAAGGTTGATGATGTGCTTATCTCCCAGCCAGATACTGGTGAAAGCGCATTGAATATAGCTGAAACGCTTATCCGTAGCGGTGCAGTTGATGTAATAGTAGTGGACTCCGTAGCAGCACTTACCCCAAAGGCAGAGATAGAGGGTGATATGGGCGACTCGCACATGGGTTTGCAAGCTAGGCTGATGAGTCAAGCACTTCGTAAGCTCACGGGGATTGTTAGCAAATCTAAAACCTGCTTGATATTCATAAACCAGATACGTCAGAAGATTGGTGCTATATCTTATGGCAACAACGAAACAACAACGGGCGGCAATGCGTTGAAGTTTTATTCATCAATGCGTTTAGAAATTCGCAGACACCAGTCTATAAAGGAAAGGGACGAGGTAGTTGGCAACCACGTAGGTGTAAAGGTTGTTAAGAACAAGGTTGCGCCGCCATTCAAGCAAGTTGAACTTGATATAATATTTGGCAAGGGTATTTCGCGCGAGGCGATACTGCTAAATATGGCGATAGATGCTAAGATTATCCAAAAGTCTGGCTCGTGGTTCAGCATGGGTGATATGAAGCTAGGGCAGGGCGAGGGTGGCGTGCGGACAATGTTTGAGAACGACCCGAAACTTGCGCTTGATGTAGAACGCAAAGTGCGTAAAGAGTTTGGCGTGCCTTTTGCTGAGCCTGTTGCGGGTGATACTCCAACAGCTACTGGCGGGGCAGTTGAGCCAGAAAAAAAGACTAAACGTGGCAAGCAGGCAACGACTGATGCTGAGCAAGGCTCTAATGGCTAGTGCGATTTGAACGGCTGGCGCGGTTTGAATGGCTGACGTAGTGTATGTCCGTGCGTTAAAATTATTGTCGCGCAGGGATTATTTTGTTGAAGAATTGCGCGGTAGGTTGCTGGAGGCTTTTCCAGATGATGAGGATGGCGTAGCTAGCACGGTGGAGCGGCTGAAGTCTGATAAATATTTAGATGATTTCCGCACGCTCGCTAGTTATGTGCGTTTTCGTGCGAACAGCGGCTATGGTGCATACTATATACGTGATAAATTGCGGCAGAAAGGTGTTGAAGTAGGCGCGAAGGATATTGACGAGTTAATAATCCGTGAGGGGATAGATGAGGACGCCATCATGAGACAGGCAGCTAAAAAGTATCTATCCGTTCATAAAGGTAAGGATAAAGGGGCTTTGTTCCGCACTGCAATGAACTATATGACCTATAGGGGTTTTGCGCGGGATAAGAGCGTAAATATATTAAAAGGTGAGGTTTTTGAACGATGAAGGTAATATTCCTTAAAGATGTTGAAAATGTAGCAAGTGAGGGCGACACAAAGGAGGTAAAGGACGGATTTGCTAATAACTATCTGTTTAGAAGCCGTCTTGCAGTGGAGGCTACGCCTGCTAACTTAGCGCGGCTGAAGAAGAAGCTGGAAGATATTAAACAGCGCGAAAAAACGCGTGTATCTGATGCTCAAACTAGGGCAAATGCGCTGAACAGGGTGACTATAAACTTTGCGGCTAAGGTGGGCGACAGCGGCAAGCTGTTTGGTGCTATCACTAAGCAGGATATAGTAAAGGCACTGAAAGAGCAGGCTGATTATGAGCTTGATGACAAGTTTATTGAACTGAAACAATCGTTAAAGGAGATTGGTATTCACGAGGTGCGGGTGCATTTCTATAAGGACGTGCGTGCAAGTTTCAAGGTCATCATAAATGCCGAGCAGCCCGCGTAGTTCTAGCAGCACGCAAAATAGCAACCTGCAGCCACCTACGCGTATACCTCCACATAGCGAGGATATGGAGCAGGCGGTGCTTGCCTGTCTTATGCTGGAAGCGGGTGCGTTTGATAAGATAAACGGCACCATCAAGGAGCATGACTTTTATAGCCCACGCAACAGGCGGATATTTGGAGCCATAACAAGGCTAAATGACGAGGGGCAGCCTTATGATATAAACCTAGTTCTTGCTGCCCTGCGCTCATCGGGTAATTTAGAGATTGCAGGTGGCGTGGAGTATGTGAACGGGCTTACGTATATTATCCCAAATGCTGCCAACATTGAGAAATACGCTGGCATTGTAAAGAGTAAGGCAAAATTGCGTGAACTGACGGCTACAGCCACCAAGATATGTGAAGATGTATATGAGGCTGATAAAGACACGACAGGTGATGTAACTAAGGTAATTGATATTGCGGGACAGATGGTATATGAGCTGGCACAGGACAGCACCAGTAGCAACCCTGAGAAATTGGCAGAATTTTTGCCAAATATGTATGAGAGGCTTGAAAAGCTGCACAGCAGTAATAGACCTGTAGTGGGATTGCCGACAGACTTTTACGACTTGGACGATATAATGAGCGGACTGCAAAATGGCAGTTTGATAGTAATAGCTGCTAGACCGGGTATGGGGAAGACCGCTCTTGCGTTAAATATTGCCACCAACGTTGCTGAAAAGCATAATGTCGTAATGTTTAGCCTAGAAATGACAAAGGAGCAGTTGCTTGACAGGGTAGTTTCTGGAGTCTCTCATGTGGATAGCAAGAAACTGCAGACGGGTAGATTTAATGATACTGAATGGGCGCAAATATCAGGCTCTGATGGTAAGGTGCGCTCGCTGAACCTATATGTAGCGGACAATTCCAATATAGATGTGGGCGGTATTCGTTCCGTTTGTAGGCGTTTGAAAACTAAAAAGGATACGGGGGGGCTTGACCTCGTTATAATAGACTACTTGCAGTTGATGGAAGAGAAGAGTATAGATTCGCGTGAACAGCAAGTATCAAGCATATCGCGTAACTTGAAGGGGCTTGCTAAAGAGCTGAATATACCGATTATAGCACTTGCACAGCTCAACAGGTTGTTAGAGGCGCGCAAGGATAAGCGTCCGATGTTGTCTGATTTGCGCGAATCTGGTGCGATAGAACAGGATGCAGACCAAGTGTTGTTTATACACCGCGAAGAGATGTATAACGAGGACACGGCGGACAAAGGAATTGCCGAAGTAATAGTGTCTAAGAATAGGAATGGTCCTACGGGAACGGCAAGATTGGGATTTGTGAAGGAGCTAACACTATTCAGAAACCTTGAAAATAGATATAGCGGGGGATTATGAGGTTTTATCTTGCTACCGCCAACAAGCACAAGGCGGACGAGTATAATCAAATATTCAGCGAGGTAGGGATGGAGGTTGCTCTATTTCCTAACTATGAGGCACCCATAGAGGATGGAATGTCCTTTGAGGAAAATGCAGAAATTAAAGCAGTAGCACTTAGCAAGCAGTGCAACGATTTTGTGCTTGCGGATGATTCTGGACTAGAGGTGGCGATTTTGCATGGCGAGCCTGGGATATTTTCTGCGCGCTACGCTGGGAATAGTTCTACTAATGAGTTAAACAATAAATTATTATTACAGAATATGTTTGGCAAGAGCTATCGCAGTGCGCGCTTTGTGTGTGCGATTGCGTTGGCACGAGCGGGGCAACTGATAGGCACATTCCGCGGAGAGTGCAAGGGAACGATTGCGCAAGCACCTAAGGGCAATAATGGTTTCGGTTACGATTCCCTATTTTTAGTCTCGCCAAATATGACAATGGCTGAACTGTCGCCTGAAGAGAAGAACAATATCAGTCACCGCAGAAATGCAGCGGATAGAGTAATCGCCTTCTTACAAGAAGTGAGCAAGAATGGATAGGTTTTTTAGATATTGTCATTTCTTGAAGAGTTCCAATTTTGGGTTTAGTCTGCCCAGTGGAGCTATTGCAAACTATCTCAAGTTCAAGTTAGGAACGCTTCCCGACATATTACCGAGTGGGTATTCGTTCCCAATACTTGATATATGTGCCACACGCCGTTGCAATTTGAGTTGTTCGTTTTGCACGCTGGGCGGTTTCCCTAAAGATTGGCAAAAATTTGAACTGACGCCACAGAAGTTTGAGAATATACTTGCTATGGACATGTTCAAGAAATCTATATTTGTGGTACTTGAGGGTGGAGAGCCACTGTTGAATAAAGATTTGCCTGAACTAGTAGCTATGGCACGTGCCAAGAAACATCTAGTTGGTCTCATTACTAATGGGCTGCTGTTAGGAGAACGTGCTAAAGATTTGCAACGTGCGGGTGTCTGTGATATGCAGGTATCTGTCTATGATAATACATATGATAAGCTCACTAAAATATTGCCAAGTGTATCGCACCTGTTCCCGATGAATGCGTCTTATGTATTGTTGAAATCTAAACTGGAACAGAGTGCTAACAACAACTTTTCTGAAATAATTGATATAATAAAGATGTGCAAGGATGCAGGCTGTGCATCTCTGAAGTTTAACATTGTAGTATCTACCTATTCCACAAGGGACTTCTCGGAGATTATAACTGACACCAGTGCCGCAATGTATTCTGATATGATTAGTGTCTGTAAGAACAACCTAAAGGGTGTATCGTTCAGTGGCTATAATAGTAAGGGTGGTCTGCCTACAAAACAGTTCACGGTGTTTTTCCCCGCCCCAACATTACTTGAAGCACCAACTAAAAGAGCGTGCCGTGTGCCGTGGATGCTCCTAAATATGGATGCTAATGGTAATTTTGTTCCCTGTTGTGTCCTGCGTGAGAACTACGGAATGCACGGCAATGTGTTGGAGGATGTTGACAGCCTTAACGCTGATAAATTAGTCAGAATCAGACGCTCTCTTATGAACTCAACACTCCCACTGGAACCAGAATGTGTGGGCTGTGTTAAACTAATAGATGAATATATGTCAACAATATAAGGAGTGTTAGAATGAAAGTTCACAAAATAAGGGCTGTCATCAGGAAAATTCTTGGAGCGATAAATACCCTCATTGAGTGGTCACACATACAAATAGTCCTCGTGAACCACAGTAGAAACACGCAAACAAAGCTTTTTCGTTATGGTCTTGGTAGCTGGGACAGCATTAGACTTGCAACGTTAAACTACCTTTGCCACGAGATAAAAAGAAATAAAATTGCGGGTGCTGTAGCTGAACTTGGCGTATTTAGGGGAAACTTTGCTAAATATATAAACCGTGCACTCTCCGACAGAGAGCTGTATCTTTTTGACACGTTTGCGGGTTTTGATAAAAAGCAGCTTGAACGGGATATGAAATCAGTGCAAGGTATCGTTCCGCACGATTTTTTCGGCGATACAAGCATTGAATTGGTTATGAAGAAAATGGTTCACCCTGAGCTTGTTCGTGTGGTAAAAGGAGTATTCCCAGCCTCAACGCATGGCATAGACGGGGGGGGGGGGCAGACCACCCTTACTATTATAGCCACTGAACGATAC
>NZ_BAAIHG010000013.1:0-27562 GCF_054655775.1 Candidatus Termitispirillum reticulitermitis
TAGTAAATTCAACTATTTTTTTGCGTTCTTCGGTCACGCTCATGCCTGCTGCAATAAAATCGCCCTTGTCTGTGTTGACAGCGTCTATTAGCAAGTCAAAATTCATATCAATGATTTCTAGCTGAACGCCTAGCTTCTCAGCTATGAGCTTGCCAAGTGCTATGTCCAGCCCATCAAAACCGTTCCCTTTAACGTATTCATAAGGGGGGTATGTAGCATTGGTAAGCATTCTTATCTTGCCCGCTTTCTTAATGGCAGCAATGCTACCGGGCTTACCTTCGCCTTTGCTACAAGACACCAGCGCAAAAGCAAGACACATCGCTAATACTACAAGTAATAACTTCTTCATAATAAAATCCTCCACAAAGTAATTGTTAGCAAGATATACCTGCAAACCCTAATTAGTCAACAATAATTTTTTTCTTGATAACCCCCCCTTTTTTTGTGCTATAGCTCACGCACAATTAGTAGATATGAGGGAATTAGGCTGGTAGGAGTTCTTTATGTGTATATGTTATGTATATATTTAAGGGATGTTCTATTTCTAATTAACAGTGATACTATTATCAGCTTCCACTGGATGCAAGAGCATTGATGCCGCACGCACATCTAGCAGATGGTCTAGCATGCGCGTCCTGCGCGCCTCTAGCCCCCGTATCTCTTCATCGTAGGTGTGTATCATATTCCTAAAGAATTCTAGCACTTTTTTGAAATAGAGCCTGTCCTCACGTCCATTCGGAATATTATTGACAACAACATCTAACTCCTTCTTCAACAGACCGACAAAGGCGCGGATAGAGGCTATGCGCTGCTCCGTGAAGTCAGACTCCCCGATTATGAACACTTCAAGTAATGTTTCAGCTCTCTGATTTATCAAGGTCTGCCCTCACGTTGCTAGCAGTCCTTGCTTAAAATTATTAGTAGAGCATATCCCATTGCCCTGTCTTACTGTATCGGGATAACAGAGAAAACCTTTAATGAAATTTCTACTTAGCTCCCTTAATTAATTTCAACTCTTCCCTGACAAGTCTTTCAGCTAGTTCAGGCACTAATTTATTAACGGTTTCACTGACCTTGCTAGTCAAAGCATCTGCAACAGCTTTCTCTAATAGGTTCTTGCTCGCCGATTGACCTAGCAACCCGACTAAATCTTCCTGCGATAGCGCAATGGTAAGTGCTCCAGCACCCGCCGCCTGCTGCACACCAGATGCCACAGCTACAGACGTAGATAGAGCAGGAACATGTTCGCCACCCATAATCGGCTCGCCCCCGCTGTTCTTCGCTTCTAAATAACCACGATTCACTTCGTCAAACAAACTCATCAGCTCTTCACGCTCACCAGTGGCAGCAGCACGAATAGTTTCAGAATATTCTCCGCTCCATAGTCTTTCTGCCTCATCATCCGCCTCACGCTCCGCATCAGATGTCGTAAGAACGCCCCTTCTTTGTGCTTGCTCGGGTAGCGGTTGAGGCATTTGCTGCTGTGGCTGTTGTTGTTGTGGAACAGGCTGCACCTTTTCTGTCTCTTCAAATGGCGTAGTTTGAATAGCTTGCAGGCTATGTTGCAGTTTATCAAGCATTTCCTGCTCTAGCTCACCAGCTATCTCGCCGGTAATCTCCCCGATAGCCATATCTTCTGTCTCAAATAAATTTTCCACTTTGGGTGCATCTTTTTGGACAAACTTGTCTAAATCGTCATCGCTAAATAACGTGCCCTGCTCCTCCTTGGGTGCATCTTTTTGGACAAACTTGTCTAAATCTTCATTGCTAAATAATGTGCCCTGCTCCTCACTGCCTATAACGGTAGCTTCAAAATCCGCCGCACTGGCAGACTGCAAATCAAGCTCGTTAAGCGATACCAGCCCCTCGCTGGGTTCACCAGCGACCATGCCTTCTAACAAACTTTCATTTATATAGACATTGCCATCGCCAGACGTTATATCATCAGTGCCAAATATCGCCACATTACCATCAGTGCCGAAATCTTGTGCCTTCACAGACTCTCCCACATTCTCCGAGCTACTCTTTTTGTCGGAGCTACTAGAGTTGTTGTAGTGATAACCCTTGCGCACCATAATTTTATCAAGAACTTGGTTAATAGTGATAGAGTTAAAAGGCTTAACAAGATAGTCATCTATGAGCGCATGTTCTATATCCATATCAACAAACTGCTCGTAAGCCCCAACCAATAGTATTATGCCAACTTTGCCACCCAATGCACGCAATGCCACAAAGAAATCTTGCGAAGCCTCCGCAAATAGCCTGCTATCAATCATTACAACAGACAAGTTTGGGTCGCTTATTAAAGATAAGGCATCAGCAGTGTTGAACGCACTTATGAGGCTAAAGGTGCGCTTGTCAACAATAAGCTCCACTATCTTGTGGATAGTAGCACTGTCATCTATCAAGAGCACATTCTTGCGCTCTACATTGGTAGTATTAGACATAGTATAGCGAGCATATCACAAATAATAAAAAAAAACTATATTAAATTAGACTTAAAAGTTCCATGTGAATTGCAAGCTACCAGAGATGCCTTCACGCTTTCCCGTTGCTAGGTCTATATCAAAACTAGTAGATATAGGGAAACGCTTAGGTTTTAGAGCAAAACCAATACCGCCCACTATAGTATCGCCTATCTGACTTGGCACTTCAATCTCACGATTACGTATAGTAGCCTTAGCCTTGCTAGTATATTCATGCTCATAAGCTATATTAGCGGACAAACTAAATGCCTCACTAATGTTCACCAGCGCCCTAACGCCTGCACGCGTGAGGACAGACAATATATCTTGAAACTCTATATCTTCCTCATATATATTAACACTATCGCCCGTCTGCTTAGTTAGAAATTGCTTAACAGACGGTGTTATTGAAACCCTGTCCCAGATAAGCAAGCTATAACCTATACCAACATGCCCAGCAATATAATTGGCAGAGGTATCAAACTCCACAGGCTCAATAAAGTCGTCTGATTTATAGTGCGTCTCAGTCTGTCCGCCCCTGACAGAGCTTTCAACAAACAGCCCGCTTGCAGCTTGGAGGCGCACCATAGCACCTACGCCCATATATCTAGTATTGCCCTCCCCCATTATAGGCGGGTCGGCAACAAAACTATTATGCGAGTTATAGGTCGCCGTCCCATACTCTAAAAACTCGCCCAGCACTAGCTCCCATAGCCCCAAATGACGTTTCCTTGCAAGCCCCGCAGCGACTGAATACCCTAACGTATCAATATAAGAACCTGTGTTATAGCGCATACTGTTACCGCTAACAACCGCGAATACATCTAACTTCCCCTTATCTGCAAGCCCTCTTATATTCTGTAAGGCATTTTCAACAGAGGTATTCGCACCGAGCTGCAATGCCGCAAAACCTGCCAGAAAGCCCTCTGATAATGATATTATTTGTGGATTTATCCCACCACCAAGAACAAGTCCGTAGAGCGTGTTGTTATCGTCCTCATACATCATCGTTGCTTTGTAGCTCCTAGACACTCCAAGTCTAATAGGCATAACACTCCCAGCAGCAGGACCGCCTGTCAAATTGTCCGCTGTAACAATGTTAATCCTATCTCCGCTTTCAAAGAATGGCGCAGTTACCTTAAGTTTTAACGTAGTTCCAGCAAGCTGAACGTTTCCAGTTGATGTAATCGTATAGTCTCTGCCATTAACTGTTAGGTTGAATATATAAAATTTAGTTATGTCATTAACATTTATTGGAGCATTTACGTCTATTATATTTCTATACATAGTATTACTGCCGCCTTTAATATCGGCAGTTGTGAAATCGCCACCATTTATGGTCAGCGTGTTGTAGCTGGATAAAAAAGCTGTGCCGACTACCACTGATGAGGTGAACGTCCCTCCCCCTATTATTATCACATTATTGGTTGCGCTTGAGTTGTCGCTCCCATCAGTCCAGCCACCATATAGGTTGTCTATCACCGCACTAGGGTTATTTATTACAATAGTATTATTGTCTGCTATGCCAGCAGTAGCCGTTGTATAACCGCCATAAGCAGAACCAATACTTAAACTGCCACCACTCTGTATATCTAATCTATTGTCGCTGGCGTTGGACGTGCCATAACCAACGTAGATGTCGTTAAGTGTCCCTCCTGTTATGAGAGCAGTGTTATTAGTTGCACTGCCATTATCAGTCCAGCCACCATAGACATTGCCACCAATAGTGCCTGCTGATATTATACCTACAGAGTTGCCGCTCACATCGCCATTATGAGTAGAAGCTCCATATATATCGCCAGTTGCGCTGCTATTGCTTAATTGAGCATAGCTGTCATAAACACTACCCGTAGCACTCCTGCTCCCATACACATCACCGGTGATAGTGCTGTTGCTCAGCTGAGCGTAGTTGTTTGTAGCGTTGCCAGTGTTGCTGTAGCCACCATAGACACTGCCAGAGGTATGACTGCCGTTAGCATTAAATATTACGTAATTGCCACTTGCCGTATTGTTTTCCGTCCAGCCGCCGTATATGTTGCCACCAGCACTAGAATTGCTATTCAGCAGAACCCAGCTATTAGTGGCACCGCTAGTAGCTCTGCTACCATATATATTACCAGATATAGTGCCGTTACTCAGCTGAACGTAGCTGTTAAATGCACTGCCGTTATCAGTCCAGCCACCATAGACATCGCCAGTTACGCTGCTATTGCTTAATTGAACATAGCTGTTATAAACACTGCCCGTAGCACTCCTGCTCCCATACACATCACCGGTGATAGTGCCGTTACTCAGCTGAACGTGGTTGTTTGTGGCGTTGCCAGTGTTGCTGTAGCCACCATAGACACTGCCAGAGGTATGACTGCCGTTAGCACTAAATATTACATAATTATTACTCGCCGTATTGTTTTCCGTCCAGCCGCCGTATATGTTGCCAGTAGCACTAGAATTATTATCCAGCTGAACCCAGCTATTAGTGACACCGATAATAGCTCTGCTACCATATATATCACCAGATATAGTGCCGTTATTTTGCTGAACGTAGTTGTTAGATGCCGTGCTGTTATCAGCCCAGCCACCATAGACGCTAATGTTTGCAGTGATATTCTCTAAATAAACACCATTTCTTGAAACTGCCCCAATATCAGCCCAGCCACCATAGACGCTACCACCGACAGTGCCGTTACGTAAGCTAACATTGTTATTGCTCGCACTGATGGTGGCTTTACCGCCATAGATACTGCCTGTAATGTTGCCTCCATTGGTATCAACAATGTTGCCAGTTGCGCTGCCACTAGTCGCGCTGCCACCATATATACTACCAGATATAGTGCCGCTACTCAGCTGAACGTAGCTGTTAGTTGCAGTGCCATTATCAGTCCGGCTACCATAGACATCGCCACCAATAGTGCCTGCTGATATTATCTCTACAGAGTTGCCGCTCACATTGCCATTTTGATTAGAAGCTCCATATACATCGCCAGTTACGCTGCTATTGTTTAATTGAACATAGCTGTTATAAACACTACCCGTAACACTCCTGCTCCCATACACATCACCGGTGATAGTGCCGTTACTCAGCTGAGCGTAGTTGTTTGTAGCGTTGCCAGTGTTGCTGTAGCCACCATAGACACTGCTATGATTGCCGCCAGCATCTACATAATTGCCACTTGCCGTATTGTTTTCCGTCCAGCCACCATAGACGTTGCCACCAGAACTGCCATACATCATAACGTAGCTATTAGTGGCACCGCTAGTAGCTCTGCTACCATATACACTACCAGATATAGTGCCGCCAAGCGACTCAACGTAGTTGTTAGTTGCACTGCCATTATCAGTCCAGCCACCATAGGCATCGCCACCAATATTGTCAGACACCCGAACCCAGCTATCAGCAACATCTCTAGTAGCTCTGCTACCATATACACTACCAGATATATCGCCGCCAATCGCCCAAACGTAGTTGTTAGTTGCACTGCCATTATCAGTCCAGCCAGCATAGACATCGCCACCAACATCGCCATACATCAGAAACCAGCTATCAGTAACATCGCCACTAGCTCTGCTAGCATATACACTACCAGATATAGTGCTGCCGCTACTCAGCTGAATCCAGTTGTTAGTTGCACTGCCATTATCAGTCCAGCCACTATAGACATCGCCACCAATAGTGCCTGCTGTTAACGCTATATTTACAATATTGCCGCCCACATTGCCATTATGAGTAGAAGCTCCATATACATCGCCAGTTACGCTGGTATTATCGAATAATCGAACAATGTTGCCACCCGAGCCACCTGTAGCACTCCTGCTCCCATACACATCACCGGTGATAGTGCTGTTGCTCAGCTGAACAAGGTTGACTGAGGCGTTGCCAGTGTTGCTGTAGCCACCATAGACGCTACCAGAGGTATGAGTGCCGTTAGCATTAAATATTACCTCATTGAAACTTGCCTCACCGTTTTCCGTCCAGCCGCCGTATATGTTGCCACTAGCACTAGAATTGTTATCCAGCGTAACCCGACCATGGGCACCGCTAGTAGCTCTGCTACCATATATACTACCAAATACAGTGCCGTTATCGAGCGTGATTACGTTGATGTATGCCATGCCGTTATCAGCCCAGCCACCATAGACACTACTGTTTGCAGTGAAATTCTTTAAATAAACAACACTGCTTTCAGCTGTCCCGTTATCAGTCCAGCCACCATAGACGCTACTGTTTGCAATAATATTCTCTAAATAAACATGATTGCTTTGAGCTTTCCCAGTATCAGCCCAGCCACCATAGACGCTAACACCGATAGTGCCGTTACGTAAGTTGACTTCGTTATTTCTCGCATCGACGGTGGCTTTACCGCCATAGATACTGCCTGTAATGTTGCCTCTATAGGTATCAACAATGTTGCCATTCGCGCTGCCATTATCGCTAAACCCGCCATAAACACTGCCATTTATAGTAGAGGCGTTATCCGCATTGGCAGAGGCATTATTCACAGTGACTCTATTGGTTGTTGCATTTCCGCTATGCGCCGTTCCCAGCACCGCCCCGCCGATTACGTCACCGTTAATAGTTGTTCTGTTGTCAATATTAACAACATTGCCACTCACCTGACCAGCACTGCTACCTATACTAATGCCACCAGCTAGCCTTGTGGCTGTGATTGTAATGTTACCATATATATGAAGGGTGTCGTTGCTAACGTTATCCGTAGTTGTCCCATCATTGCTACCAGCGGACAACGTTTTGCCAGTGAGGATTGAATTTTCACTAATATTGAGTTCAACACCAGTCCACGTCCAAACAGTGTCAAACCTAGAGCCTATAACATAAGTTCCACCGCCAAACGAGTATGTAAAATTATCGTTCAAGTTATAGGCAACATTCGGAATCGTGTATGTCACAGCAAACGCAGGGACAACAAATAGAACAGCAAAGACTAAAGAGAGCGCAAGCCCTACCAGCATACACCTAGAACGAAACTTGCCTAACAGCTCATCATTATTTATTAGCCTTAACATCTTTAGCCTTAAAGTTCCACGTAAACTGCAGGCTACCAGAGACGCCTTCACGCTGTCCCGTTGCTAGGTCTACATCAAAACTAGTTGATATGGGGAAACGTCTAGGCGTTATGTCAAAGCCTAACCCAGCCGCAAAGGTGCTACCCGTCAGGCTCGGCACCTCAATATCTCTATCAAACACAGTCGCCCTAGCCTTGCCGTTATGCTCATACTCATAAGCCAGCTTGATAGATGTCCAAAAGACATCGCTAAAACCATGCGACATTTGAACTCCCGCACGCGTGATAGTAGATAGCACATTTTCAAACTTTATCTTATCACCAGCCACTTTAACGGTATCACCGAGCTGCATCGTCCAAAACTGCTTAACAAACGGAGTGAATGTCGTTCTAGCTCCTATAAACTGAATATGCCCAGCACCAAAGTGAATGGCAAAATACGGGGCAGACGCATCAAAGTCTGCGTATTCCTCAAAATCGTTAGACTCATAGCGCGTCTTATACATACCGCCTCTGATAGATGCCTCAATAAAGTTATCGCTTACAGACTGAAAACGCCCCATAGTGCCTAACCCTATATACTGGGTGTTGCCCTCGCTGTTGATAGCAGACGTAGTATTAAAACTATTGTATGAGTCATAGTCGGCTTGCCCATACTCTAAAAATTCGCCCGCCACCATCTCGCCATAGTCAAAAAGACGTTTTTTAGCCATTCCTGCGGCTATTGAAAACCCTATCGTATCAATATAAGAGCCTGTTTTATGGCGCATAGCATTGCCACCACTGCCAACGAACATGCCTGAGCCATCCCTTGTTGCTATAGTCATATTTTGAAGTGCATTCTCAGTAGCAACGTTTGCACCAAACTGCAATGCTGTCATGCCCGCTAAAAAACCCTCTGATAACGCTTTTGTCTGCGGGTTCACCCCATCGCTCATTACAGTCGCATATAGAACTCTTGCAGTGTTATAGCCTAATGCAACATCGTAAAGCAAAGTTATACCGCGAGTCGCCTGTATTATAGTCTCTTCTGCAGGACCATTTATTATGCTATTATTCGTTTCAATTATAGTAAAGGTGTCGCCTTGCTCAAATAGCGGAACACCCTTGCCAATCTTTAACTTCAACGTAGAGTTGTCCTCAAACGTTACATCGTCAGCCATAATTATAGCATTTACATTGTTGACTGTTAAGTTAAACGTAGAAAAACCCCTGACACTTTTAGCCATTATCTCCTTAGTCACGTTGAGCGTATTGTTCAGGGTGGTAGTAGTGCCTCCAACAATATCAGCAGTGTCAAAAGTGCCGCCATTTATGGTAAGCGTGTTGCCATTAGTCGTAAGACCGCTACCGACAATTACAGACGTGGTGAACGTGCCTCCGTTTATTATTATTGTATTGTTGTTAGCACTAGTGCCTGTGCCATCATCACGCGTCCAACCACCCGTCAGGCTCTCTATAGTTACATTTGGGTTAGACACTATAACGGTATTATTCCCCGCATGGCTGACATTGCTATCAGATGTTACGCCACCATAAGCAAGCTCAATGTGATATTCGCTATCACCCAAAAGCTCCAAAGTATTACCATCAGCCCTCGTAATACCATAGCCACCCGCAACACCAGCAATAGTGGTATTGTCAATATTCTTTATAGTTAGCCTGTTACTAATTGCATAATCACCATAGCCACCAGTGGCTTGATAGGCAAGTGGGAGACTGGTAGTGGCAAACGTAACATTGTCCCCATCTATAACAACTGTATTTCCCGTTGCCGTAACATTATCGCTATAGCCACCATACACGCCCCCGACAGCACCACTCATAAGGCTGACAGAGTTTCCACTGCTCGTGCCGTTGTCAGAATAACCGCCATATATACCGCCAGTAATATTATCAGCAACCGATATAGATACGCTATTGCCCCAAACGTCCCCAAGTCCACTCTTACCACCATATATATTGCCATCAACATTAGGAATAGCACCAAGTATTCTATTGCCTGTTAAAGATACACTATTGCCTGTTGATGTCATATTATCGCTATAACCGCCATATATGTTGCCTATAATGCTACTATTATCATCTATAAAAACCCTGCTGTTAGACACACTGCCATTGACACTCCAACTGCCATATATATCGCCAGTAACACGGTTGGCATTGGCATTGTTGATAGTATGAATTACTAGAACCTCGTTGTTAGTCGCCGTGCCATTATCTGTGTAGCCACCATACATATTGCCGTCTATAGTGCCATTGTCAAGGCGGATGGTGTTGCCACTTGCACTTATAGTGCCACTACCGCCAATCACACCAGTCGCACTCGTAACCGTTCCGCTCTCAATGCGCACAAGATTGCCTATAGCACTACCATTATCGCTACTCCCGCCTATAACATCGCCTGTTATAGCGGTAGCATCACGCACATAAACAATATTGCCTCGTGAGTCAAGCTGGCGCAAATCTCCCCGCACGGCACCGCCTATCACACTGCCAACTATCGTGGAGAGGTTATCTATATAAACAATATTGTTTTCCAGCTTTCCTGTGCCGTATCCCACACTGATAGCACCAGCTAATGTGTCAGTAGCCGTGACATTGTGACGTATTGTTAAGACATTATTGACAATGTCATAGCCATTAGGTCCCCCACTGCTACTGCCCGCAACTAGCGTCTCAATAAAACCAAAAGCTTCGCCCGTTATAACATTTACACCGCTTACATACCAGCTCAGTCCAGAGCCAGATGTATAGTTAGCACCATCGTAAGTATAGGTAAAATTATCCAATGAGTATGAGAGACCGTCAACCAAAATAGTTCCATTATTAAATTCATAAGTCACTGCAAATACGCGTGCGGTTGACAGGATAACGAACACCAGAGTGAGCACCAGCTTGGCTAGCGTGCGCCTAAAGCGAACTTTATCTGTGCTAAAAGACGCAACGAGCATTACTAATATTCTCCTATTCTCACAAAGTCATTAAAATATTTCTCGTGTCATATCGGCAAATATCCAAGCAATCTTTAGAGAATGCCATTCTTTTCTGCCCCCCCCCCCCCAGCTCATCGTTGTTTCTTAACCTTAACATCTTTAGCCTTAAAGTTCCACGTAAACTGCAGGCTACCAGAGACGCCTTCGCGCTGTCCCGTTGCTAGGTCTACATCAAAACTAGTTGATATGGGGAAACGTCTAGGCGTTATGTCAAAGCCTAACCCAGCCGCAAAGGTGCTACCCGTCAGGCTCGGTGCCTCAATATCTCTATCAAACATAGTCGCCCCATCTCTATAAAACAGAGTCGCCCTAGCTTTGCCGTTATGCTCATACTCATAAGCCAGCTTGATAGATGTCCAAAAGACATCGCTAAACCCATGCGACATTTGAACTCCCGCACGCGTGATAGTAGACAGCATATTTTCAAACTTTATCTCATCGCCAGCCACTTTAACGGTATCACCGAGCTGCATCGTCAAAAACTGCTTAACAAACGGAGTGAATGTCGTTCTAGCTCCTATAAACTGAATATGTCCAACACCAAAGTGAATGGCAAAATACGGGGCAGACGCATCAAAGTCTACGTATTCCTCAAAATCGTTAGACTCATAGTGCGTCTTATACATACCACCTCTGATAGATGCCTCAATAAAGTTATCGCTTACAGACTGAAAATGCCCCATAGTGCCTAACCCTATGTATTGAGTTTTGCCCTCGCCGTTGATAGCAGACGTAGTATTAAAGCTATTGTATGAGTCATAGCCGGCTTGCCCATACTCTAAAAATTCGCCCGCCACCATCTCGCCATAGTCAAAAAAAACCTTTTTAGCTATTCCAGCGGCTATTGAAAACCCTATCGTATCAATATAAGAACCTGTTTTATAGCGCGTGGCATTGCCACCGGTGCCTACAAAAATTCCCGAACCTTTCTTTGTGGTTATAGCCATATTTTGAAGTGCATTCTCAGTAGCAACATTTGCACCAAACTGCAATGCTGTCATACCCGCTAAAAAGCCCTCTGATAATGATTTTAACTGCGGGTTCGCCACCAACCCATCGCTCATTACAGTCGCATATAGAATCTTTGCAGTGTTATAGCCTAATACAACATCGTAACACAAAGTCATACCGCTAGTTGCCAGCATTCTAGTGCCATCTACAGGACCATTTATTATTATGCCATCACTCGTTTCAATTATAGTAAAGGTGTCGCCTCGCTCAAATAGCGGAGCACCCCTGCTAACCTTTAACTTCAAAATAGAATTATCTTCAAACGTCACATATTCTTCAGCCCTAATTACAGCATTTACAGTGTTGACTGTTAAGTTAAACGTAGAAAAACCCCTGACACTTTTAGCCCTTATCTCTGTAGTTAAGTTGAACGTATTGTTCAGGGTGGTGGAAGTCCCCCCAACAATAATAGCAGTGTCAAAAGTGCCACCATTTATGGTAAGCGTATTGCCATTAGTCGTAAGAGCGCTACCGACAATTACTCCTCCGATGAACGTCCCTCCGTTTATTATTATTGTATTGTTGTTAGCAGTGGTATCTATGCCCCAATCTTGCGTCGAACCACCCGCCAGTCTCTGTACAATTACATTTGGGTTAGACACTATAACGGTATTATACGACGCATGGCTGGGACTGTCTTCGGACTCTGTCTTGCCGCCATAGGCCCACCAGCCAATACGATATGCGCTATTACCCAAAAGCTCCAAAGTATTACCATCAGCCTCCGTAACACCTAAGCCACCCGCAACATTACGAATATTGCCAGCATTATTCATTATCACTAATTTGTTAGCAATTGCACTAACACCACGGCCACCGGCTATTTGTGCTTCAAGACCGATAGTAAGATTAATATTAATATTCCCATCTATAAAAACTATGTTCTCCCTTGCAATGCCGTCACGGCTATATCCGCCATACACGTCCTCGAAAAAATTACCACTACTACTCCTAATGCTGACAGAGTTGTTGCTGCTCGTGCCGCTATCAGAATAACCGCCATATACATTGCCAGTAATATTATCAACAGCCGATATAAATACGTTATTGCCCGAAACGTCCCCAAGTCTGCTATAACCACCATATATATTGCCGGTATTACCATATATACTGCCGACAACATTAGGAGCACCAACTATGCTATTGCCTGTTAAAGATACACTATTGCCTGTTGATGTCATATTATCGCTATAACCACCATATATATTACCTATGATGTTGACATTACCAAACATAGTAACCCAGCTGTTAGATACTTTGCCATTGCCACTCCAACTGCCATATATATCGCCAGTAATATGGGCACTATCATTTCCATGAATTATTTGAACTCCGTTGTAAGTCGCCGTGCCATTATCTGTGTAGCCACCATACATATTGCCGTCTATAGTGCCATTGTCCAGACGAACGGTGTTGTCACTTGCACTTATAGTGCCACTACCGCCAATCACACCAGTCGCACTCGTAATCGTTCCGCTCTCAATGTGCACAAGATTGCCTATAGCACTACCACTATCGCTACTCCCGCCTATAACATCGCCTGTTATAGCGGTAGCATCATACACATAAATGCTATTGTTTCGTGAGTTAAGCCGGCGCAACTCTCCCCGCACGGCACCGCCTATCACATTGCCAACTATCGTGGAGAGATTGTCTATATAAACAGTATTGTTTTCCAGCCGTCCTGTGCCGTATCCTACACTGACAGCACCAGCTAATGTATCAGCCGTGACATTGTGACGTATCGTTAAAGTATTATTGACAATGTTATAGCTACCAGGTCCCCCATCGCTACTGCCCGCAACTAGCGTCTCAATACCACTCAAAGCTTCGCCCGTTATAACATTTACACCGCTTACATACCAGTTCAGTCCAGAGCCAGATGTATAGCTAGCACCATCGTAAGTATAGGTAAAATCAGCCAATGAGTATGGAATACCGTCAACCAGAATAGTTCCATTATTAAATTCATAAGTCACTGCAAATACGTGTGCGGTTGACAGGATAACGAACACCAGAGTGAGCACCAGCTTGGCTAGCGTGCGCCTAAAGCGAACTTTTATTGTGCTAAAAGGCGCAACGAACATTACTAATATTCTCCTATTCTCACAAAGTCATTAAAATATTTCCCGCATCCTATCGGCAAATATCCAAGCAGCCTTTATAGAATGCCATTCTTTCCTCCCCCCAGTAGGGGGAAGAGCACTTAAGCTCTATAGGTGAGAGTTTTTCTTTTCAGTGTCCCCTTCGTATGGGGGGGGGGCTTAATGCTCCCCTTGTTAGCACTATATACATAGTGTCCCTCTCCCCCCAGTATGGGGGGGGGGGGAAGAAAACTACTCAGCTAGTCAATGAATACCACCGGTTTAATCAAATCTGCTGGTTTCTTATCCATCAGCAGAAATGCCTCCTCTATTGCGTCAAAGCCGTTAAAGCGGTGTGTAATCAGTTTTGTGGTATCAATCCTGCCATGAGCAAGTAGCGCAAGTAGCCTTGATATGCGCAATCCGCCACCCGGACAAAAACCACCCCGCACATCAATGTTAGCCATACCCAGCCCCCACGCCCATGTCGGGATACTGAAAGTCTCTGATATATCATAGTAGTTGACACTGGCTATAACCCCGCCCGCCTTTACCATTAACATGGCGTCTCTCAACGTCTCTGCATTGCCGCCTGCTATTATTACCTTATCTACACTGCCACCAGCTATATCTTTGACCTGTTTTACTATATCGCCATCTTTGTAGTTCACAATATCAGTTGCACCATATTCTTTAGCAATCTTAACGCAATTAGGACGCGTGCCGATAGCAATTAACTGCCCCGCTCCGCGTAGAGCCGCTCCCGCCACAGCCATAAGCCCTACTGGACCTATCCCGACAACTACAACTTTATGACCAAAACCAACTTCCGCCAGCTCTACCCCGTGAAACCCAGTACTCATCATATCAACAGTCATCAAAGCTGCCTCTGGCTTCACATTATCAGGCAGTTTCACAAGATTTGCATCAGCCATATTCACGTGAAAATATTCTGCAAAAACGCCATCTTTAGCCGATAAGAACTTAAAACTGCCAAGTGGCGCATTATCGTGCGAATTATACCTGCCATCCTGAACCCCTTCGCCAAACCAGTCGGGCGTGGTGCAAGGGACAACCACCTTATCCCCCGCCTTAAACTTCGTTACTAGTTTGCCAACCTCAACCACTACGCCGATAGCCTCGTGTCCAAGTATTACGTTGTTCTTGTCGCCAGAGCCACCGTGCATAAAGTGCGTGTCAGATGAACATGGGGCAACTAACGTTGGACGCACTATGGCATCTAACTCGCCCGCTACAGGTTTCGGCTTTTCAAGCCAACCCGGATTGCCAATAGAAATAACGCCATAACCTTTCATACTTATTTCTCCTAATTATTCATAGTTATTTAGACTTCAATCTCATATTAAAATAGTATAGTCTGCCATTTAACGCAAATTTTCTATAATATTTCGTCTGGTAGTGTTCCACTATCTCATTGATATAGGGCACACGAACACCGCCCTGCTCAAGCACACTCTCAAGGGTGCTGACCGCAGCAAAATTCTCCACAAGCTCCATAGCGTAGTCCTCATGGTCAGTAGCAACTATAATGCTACCGCCATCGGCAAGGTGCATAGCCAGTAGCTCTAAAAACCAACTCTTCAATAGCCGCCGTTTATGATGACGCTGCTTAGGCCAAGGGTCGGGAAAGTTTATATAAAACGTTCCAACGCTCCCCTCTGGCAATAAGCGCACAAACAACTCTGCATCAAATTGCACTAGACGAATATTGTCATGAGAGATTTTCTTGCAACGTGCAACTGCTTTCACAAATATCGGACGGAACGCTTCTATCCCCAACCAATTAAAGCTGGTATCCCTACATGCATTATATGCCACAAACTCGCCATTGCCTATGCCTATCTCTACAAGCAACGGATTGCTATTATTAAAGATTTCTGCGGGGTTGAGCGGAGCAAAAGTCTTTCCTTCGCCTACTTGCTCCCATATCGGCTGTGCATCTACATATAAATTATCTATAAAGTTCAGCTTTATAGGCACACCGCCAGCCACCACAGCACCATCGTAGCGCACACCCCCCTGATAATATGGGCGAAAGATAACATCAGCCATTGTTTTTTCTAAAACGCGGGTGAAAGCGGGTTAACGTATCGCGCTTTTTGTCATCGCTTACGTGCGTGTAGATTTCCGTAGTGCCTATACTCTCATGTCCTAAAAATAGCTGTATAGTTCGTAAATCAGCCCCGCCACTCAGCAGGTGCGTAGCAAATGAATGCCTGAGCGTGTGCGGTGAAACGTGTTTCGTAATACCTAGCTGTTGGCAATAGCCCTTTACCATCTCCCACACATACTGACGTGTTAGCTGCTCGCCACGTTTATTGAGGAACAAAAAGCCCCTATCGCTCCCCTTGACAAAATCACGCTGGCGGATAGGCAGCCAATTTAGCAATTTATCTCGCAGCTTCTCATAAACCGGTGTCAAGCGTTCCTTTGAGCCTTTGCCGAACACCTTGACTAGCCCACGTTTGAAGTCCACATCGGCTATCTTTACCGACAACACCTCGCTCACACGCATTCCACTGGCGTAAAGCGTTTCTAAAATTAAGCTATCTCTATATCCAGAATCTGAGGCTGGGTCTGGTGCTGCGAGCAATTTGTCCACCTCATCGTAATTTAGATAGCTAGGTAGTTTCCCCCATTTTTTGGGTTTAGTAATATATTCTATCGGGTTTTTAGTAATGTATTTTTCTATTATAAAATAGTCGTATAGCTGCCCCAGCCCCGCAAGTCGCCTTAAAACAGTCTCTATAGAGCTACCCTTTGCCCGCAGTGCACTCATATAGCCAATAACATCCTCAACGGTAGCAGCTACTAAATCTTTACTGCCTAAAAACATCTGCCAATCGGTCGCATCCTGCCTATATGCATCAATGCTATTAACAGCAAGCCCCTGTTCATGCACCAGCTGTCCGCAAAATGCATCAATATAGCCGCTAGTGCTCATTTTGCTCCACCCAGCCCCGCAAAACGTCCTCCTGCAAGCTATACATCTCATTAGCTTGAATAGTCAGCTCATTACCCTCACTGTCCTCATGGTCATAGCCTGATAGGTGAAGAAAGCCATGTATGAATAGGAACGCAACCTCACGTGATAGCGAGATTTCACGCTCTTGCGCCTGTCTAGCCGCAGTATCAAGCGATATGACTATATCGCCGAACAAAATCTCGTCGTTCATCGGGAATGACAGCACATCGGTAGGTGCATCTACCTTGCGATAACTAGCATTCAAGAACCGTATCTGCTCATCATCCGTGAGCCAGACAGACAGCTCCTGTTCGTCATCTATTTTAATATGCTTAGATATGCAGGAAACTAATCCCGCAAAACAAGTTTCGTCAAATGGCGAGCGGGCATCATCTCTAATGAGGATGCGCACCACTAGCCCTCATCTAGGGTTCTTGACACCAGCACCTGTTGCACGTCTCTATTGAGAGCCGCAAGTTCGGGGTGCTTTATTAGGTAGTTGATAGCGTCCTTTGTGTTAATAATCTCGCCGGGCACGTAGAGTGCCTTATAGATTTCACGGATAAGTGCTAAATCTTGCGCCGTATCCACGCACAGACGTAGGTCAGGGGTGCGATATATAGGCTCGGCATTGTATTCTAACACCTTAAAGATTTCAGGGTGTCTATAAATATAAGGGGTTACATGCTCACGAGAAATATCGTCTTGCCCATCTACAAACGCTCGCTCCAATGCCTCTCTGCTAAAGACCTCAACATTTAAGCCGTGTATAAGCCCCTTGCTAGGTGGTGCATCTACGTAATCGCAATCGTTGTCCTTGAAGTAGTTCACAAGTTCATCAACAAACACGGGGTCAACCAGCGGACAATCTCCCGTGACGCGCACTATAATATCAGCCTCTGTCCTGCTAGCTGCCTCGTAATACCTCAACAGCACATTATTTTCACTACCGCTTACCATCCTGACGCCTTCAAAGGCACATAATAACCTAATAGGGTTATTTTCTGGATTTTTAGAGGTCGCCAAATAGATGCCGTTCAACGTGCTACTACGGGAAAGCCTGTCAATGATATGCCATAACATTGGCTTACCGACAACGTCTTCTAGCCCCTTCATTACCTTACCCGGCAGACGCGCCGAACCCATTCTTGCCTGAATAATAGCTACGGTTCGCATATCAATATCCCCTCGTTGTTTGTGCCCCCCTAATTTATAAGCTGATTAAGGGGTAAAGTCAAACGTTTTTTGCAATCCCTGCCCTTGACAATATTCTGCCAGTGCAGTATGATTATTTATGCAACTAAATACGGGGACATACTATTCACCCTTGTCTCTGCCATTTTTATAACACTGGTCTATCGCCCCTGCGTTTTACTATTTGCGTTCCCACCGCTAGCAAGATACAGCCAACCCCTATAACATCGGTCAACAGGTGCGGGTCTATCAACAATAGCCCGCCCGCCACTGCCGCTAGCCGCTCAAGTGGCGACATACGCGTAAGCATATAGCCCTCTAAGCCTGCTGCAAGACTAGTCATACCTATAAATGAAGTGAGCGCAATTTGCACTACCTGCCCCGCTGATGCATCAATTAAAAGCATCGCAGGGTTCATAACAAACATATATGGCATTAAAAACGCCGCTATCGCTAGCCTAGTAGCAGTTATAGCGGTTTTGATAGGGTTGCATTTGGCTATAGCCGCCCCTGCATACGCCGCAAGCGCAACAGGCGGGGTAATATCAGCCACTATGCCGAAGTAAAATACAAACATATGCGCCGCTAACAGCGGTATGCCCATCTGCACCACAATGGGTGCTGTGATAGTCGCCATTATTACATAGTTCGCCGTAGTGGGGATGCCCATGCCTAGCACTATACAAGCAATCATTGTCAGAAAGAGTGCCAAAAGCAGATTATTATGCGATAGCGACACCAGCGAGTTTATGAGCAATTGCCCCACGCCCGTGAGCGTTACCGTGCCTACGATAGTGCCTGCAACTGCACAAGCTATCGCTATCCCAACAGTATTGCGGGTAGCATTTGTAACGGCTTCAATAAAAGTCGTCTTAGTAAGACGCGTTGATTTACGCAACGAACTCACAACAATAGTCGCTAAAACGGCTAAACACGCTGAATATGACGGCGTTCTGCCAGCCCCCATCAAATAAACCAGAACTAAAACTGGTATGAACAGATAGCCGTGTCGTATAAGCAACAGATGCAATTTAGGCAGACTCTCTCTCGGTAGCCCTTTCAACCCCAATTTTTTAGATTCAAAGTGAACCATCATAAATATGCCAGCAAAGTAAAGCACCGCAGGCAAAGTCGCCGCTAGAGCAATGGTAGCATAAGGTATATTAGTAATCTCAGCCATTAAAAACGCTGCTGCCCCCATAATAGGTGGCATTATCTGCCCGCCAGTAGAGGCGGCAGCCTCAACAGCCGCTGCGAACTCAGGCTTATAGTTCATCTTCTTCATTATCGGTATAGTGACACTACCGCTACAAACAGTATTGGCAACTGAACTGCCCGAATACATACCCTCAAAAGCACTTGAAATAATAGCAACCTTAGCAGGACCGCCTGAGGCAAACCCTGCAACAGAATTAGCTAAATCTATAAAAAACTTTGCTACGCCACTCTTTTCAAGGAAAGATGCTAACAGGATAAACAACACTATGAACGTAGAACAGACCCCTATCGGCGTGCCAATAATGCCATCGGTCGTGTAAAATAGATGATGGATTACACGTCTAACGGAAAAACCATCATAGAAAGCGTAGAATACAAACGCACCAGCAACAACCAATATCGGAATGCCTACTACCCGCCTGCAAAGTTCTACTAGGATAAGCCCGCCCACTACACCGCACCATACATCAAAGCGCGTAAGCATTGTTGAACGCTCAATCAACCCCTCAAAATCAACAACAAAATGGAAAAATGCGGCACAGCCTAAAAGCCCCAGCACAATATCATACCAAGGGATATAATTCACCCTGCCTGAATTGCCAAGCTTTCTAGGATACATAATGAACCCTAGTAGCACCATTAGCCCTACAAATGACGAGCGGCGCACCTGCTCATTAGGCGTAGCAATTAGCGTCATCCACAGCACATACATCATAAATGCAAATAAAAGAGCCTTGACAAGCTTGTCATATACGCCTGTGAATATACGGACATTGGACTCTCTGTCAAACTGAGCCAGTAACTCTTGTTCTGTCGGTATGCGTTCGGTGTCCATTGCAATCTCCTATCTTACAAATATTGAAATATGTGCGTTCCTGCCACACAAATCCCTTAAACTAATATTCTGTCCACCTATATATAAAATATGGTCAGAAACAGTTCCAACGATATAATTTAGTCTCTTAAATGAGTTCTTGAATCCTATAATCGTCATCGTGCCGTCTTTGTTATACCTAAGCTCTTCCCCCTCGTTAAGCTCCGTTTGCATACCAGCACCGTAGCTGGTAAATGTAGTGGCTATGGGGTATAGTTTGCACCCGCGCACCTGAAACGTATCACGCACTGGGCTTCGGTGGACGGAATGAATAAACTCTACAGAAAATTCCATGCCATCGCTGTAAGCCCAATGTGCATATTCTTCGCCTGTATCAGCATTAGTCAACACCAGCCTGCTGGGAGTAATACTAATAATAGAAATAAAAGCAACAAGACACAGGGTGAGTGCTACTATAACACCCACCCTGCTGGTCTTGCTAGACATTATTTAATGCCTTTTTCCTTAAAATACTTCTCTGCGCCAGGGTGGAACGGAACATCAAGCCCCTGCTTAGCAGTGTTTATATTTAGTTCTGCTCCCTTAGCATGAGCTTTTGCTATTACGGCTTTATTATCAAAGATAGCCTTAGTTATAGCATAAACTTCATCAACAGACAGCTTAGGGCTAACAAATAACGTAGCCTGTATAGCAACCGTCTTTACAGGAGAGCTTAACCCCTTATAAGTGCCTTGCGGGACAGAAAACTGTGTGTAGAATGGATAACTCTTTATTAAAGCCTTTGCGTGAGCGTCATCTATGTTTAATATAGTAACGTTGTTGCTGGTCATTAGGTCTGTTATAGCGGGTGTAGGAACGCCTGCGCTAAAGAAAAATGCATCTAGCTTATTGTCCTTGATAGCATCGGCAGATGGACCAACGCCTAGATTTTGTTTCTTAATATCAGCAAACTTCACGCCATAAGCACCAAGTATCTGTTCAGCATTAAACTCTGTGCCACTACCTGCATCGCCCACAGAAACCCTCTTGCCTTTCAAATCAGCAACGCTCTTAATGCCAGCATCGCCGCGAACGACTATTTGGCAAACCTCTGGGTATAGCGTAGCAACAACTTGAAAGCCAGTGAGCTTTTGACCCTTGAACAGGTTAGTGCCACGATAAGCATAGCTCAATACGTCATTTTGAGACACTGCAAGCTCAACTTCCCCTTCGTTCACTAGCAACACGTTGGCTTTAGATGCACCAGTGGTTTGAACGGTGACTGATTTTTTAGTCTTCTCTTGAATCAAACCGCCAAGCACTGTGCCATAAGCATAGTAGGTGCCCGTAGCACCGCCAGTAGCAAACCTATACTTGTCAGCAGCCAATACGCTCGCACAAAAACACACAATAAGTGCGATAGATAACAAAATCTTTCTCATTTAGAAGCCTCCTTAATATTGATATGTTTCATTTTACATACAAAATGCATAAAAAACAAGATAAAGATTGCGAAATGAACCTTAAAAAATTAGTTGCTCTTTCTCCCTTTGCTTTCATATTTTTTTATGTTATATTAAGAATTTATACACTAAAAAGAGGCGTTAAGATGAAATTATGGACTACAAGGACACATTAAATCTGCCTAAAACTGATTTTCCTATGAAAGCGGGGCTTGCCGAGCAAGAGCCTAAGCGCATAGCACGTTGGGAGCGTGACAAACTATATGAGAAGCTTATAGCTAGCCGCAAGGGAGCTAAAAAGAGCTATGTGTTACATGATGGTCCACCGTATGCTAACGGCAATATTCACATCGGCACTGCACTAAATAAGATTCTTAAAGACTTTGTAGTTAAGACTAAGCTGGGTGCGGGCTACTATAGCCCTTATGTGCCGGGTTGGGATTGCCACGGGCTACCGATAGAGCATAAGGTTGACCTTGACTTAGGCGCAAAGAAAGCCACAACGAGCAAATCTGATATACGCAAGCTTTGTCGCGAATACGCTATGCACTGGCTAGACGTGCAGCGGACTAGTTTCAAGCGGTTGGGCGTTCACGGCGACTGGGAAAACCCATATCGCACTATGGCATTTGATTACGAGGCTACCACATTAAGAGAGCTTTACAGGGTATTCAAGAATGGCAGTTTGTATAAGGGTGTGAAACCTGTCCACTGGTGTCCGTCTTGTGTGACGGCACTTGCTGAGGCAGAAGTGGAATACGCCGACCACACTTCAACATCAGTATATGTAAAGTTCCCGCTGACGAAAGAAACTCTGTCTAAACTAGGACTAGACAAGCCTGTAAGTGCAGTTATATGGACGACCACCCCGTGGACACTCCCTGCCAATATGGGGATATGCTTGAACCCTAGCGAGGACTACGCCGTGATGAGGATTGCTGAATCAGAGGGTGGCAATCTTCAAGCGGGCGAGCTGATATTAGTTGCCAAGAATATGACGGGCGAAGGTTCTAATCTGCCCAAAAATTTGTTAATAAAGTCGTGGTCTGAAGTAGTTGCTATCCCTGCGAAAAAGCTTGACAGGCTTACTGCTCAGCATCCGTTCTACCACGATAAAACTTCGCTTTTAATGTTAGGCGAACACGTTTTAATGACAGACGGCACGGGGCTAGTTCACACTGCGCCCGGTCACGGGCATGACGACTTTCTTATCGGGCAACAATACGGGCTGGAGACATTCAACCCCGTTGACGACTACGGGCACTATAAGAAAGACCTACCATTATTTGCCAGTGAGGACATATACGCCGCACAGGTTAAGATTATAGAGCTTATGCGCACCAACGGCACGTTGATTGCATCAGAAAAGCTATCGCACTCATACCCGCACTGCTGGCGGTGTAAGAAACCTGTAATATTTCGCGCTACGTCTCAGTGGTTCATATCAATGGAGACAACGGGCATCCGCAAAAAGACATTGAACGCTATAGAAAACGAGGTGCGCTGGATACCGACTTGGGGGCAGAATCGCATACATGGTATGATAGAGAGTCGCCCCGACTGGTGCGTATCGCGTCAACGTGCGTGGGGGGTGCCGATTGCACTATTCACTTGCCGCGATTGCGAGAAAGTCATATTTAATGATGATATAGAGAAAAAAGTGCTGGATTCATTCCTGCATACTGGTGCAGATGCGTGGTTTGAGCACGATGCTGAGTATTATCTAGGCAAGGGCACTAAATGTCCGCACTGCGGTAGCACAGATATTAGAAAAGAGAGTGATATACTAGACGTTTGGTTTGACTCTGGCACGAGCCATGCCGCCGTGCTAGAACTGCGCCCAGAGCTGAAAGACGTAAAGAATATAATGTATTTAGAGGGCACAGACCAGCACAGGGGCTGGTTTCACAGCTCCATACTGGAGTCAATCGCTACGCGCGACAGAGCACCATATACTGAGGTGTTGACGCACGGCTTTGTGCTGGATAAAGAGAGACGCAAGATGAGCAAATCTGCGGGCAACTTTTTAGCACCTGAAGAACTTGTCAAAACCTACGGAGCGGAAGTTCTGCGTCTATGGGTGTCCTGTGCTGACTACGCCGATGATATAAGCATATCGCGTGATATAATGAGCCGTTTGGTGGACTCATACCGCAAGGTGCGCAACACTAGCCGTTATCTGCTAGGTGGACTTTATGACTTCAACCCTGATAAAGATTTGTTGCCGTTTGACAAGATGTTAGAGCTTGATAGATTTATATTATTGCGCTGGCAGGACACACTTGCGAAGATTCGTAAAGGATATGAGGATTACCAGTTCCACGTGTTCTATCATACGTTTATGAACTTCTGCATTAACGACCTATCGGCACTATACCTTGATATTATCAAGGACAGGCTTTATTCTTACGCTCCAGCGTCTCGTGAACGCCGCAGTGCGCAAAGTGCGATGTTTATATTGTGCAAGGAGATGGCGGTGTTAATGGCACCTGTGCTGTCATTCACGGCAGACGAGATATGGGAGTATCTTCCTAACTGGCAGGGCAAGTGCGAGTTTGTCTTTGAGGATGTGTTTGCCGATGTTGACAGGTTCAGCGATGATAAGCTGATGGCTCAGATAGATAAAATGTTGACAATCCGCAAGGCTGTGAATAAGGCGTTAGAACTATCACGTGCCGACAAGGTTATCGGTCATCCGCTAGATGCCGCTGTGTTAATAGGTGTTAAAAAAGAGGCAGCAGTTGATGCGCCTGATGAGGGGCTTTCGCGGTTTTTGATAGTTTCTAAGGCAGAAATGGTTGATTTTGAAGCTGTCAAAGACGGTATATTGAACGATGAGGGAACTATTTTTGTAAAGGTTAGCCCCCACGATGCGCCTAAGTGTGCACGATGTTGGACGCGCAGTGAGAGTGTCGGCAAGAACAAGGCGCATGAAGATTTATGCGAAAGATGTATAGACGTTCTTAGTCAAATATAGGAGAGGTTTTTATGAAAGTTCGTAAGGTTGTGATTATTGGTGCGGGGCATGTTGGCTCGCATGTAGGGTTTGCTCTAGGATTATCAGGGCTTGTGTCGGACATTGTGTTCATTGACACCGATGAGAAGAAGGCAACGGCTCAGGCACTTGAGCTGGAGGATGCGTCATCGTATTTCACCACACGTGTGCGGGCGAAAGCTGGCACTTATGAAGATTTGCGCGATACAGATATTATGTTTGTAGCAGCTGGACCATTGCCTGATATAGCTAATTCATTTGACAGGCAAGATTCAATAGGTGCTACCGTGCAGGTGCTAAAAGATGTGTTGCCACAAGTCAAGAAAGTGGGCTATAACGGCATAATCGTCAGCATATCTAACCCTGCTGACGTGATAGCACACTACATACAAAAGACGTTGGACTACCCCGCGCACAAACTGCTATCAACCAGCACTACGCTGGACTCAGCACGGCTGAAGAGGGTGCTGGCTAATGAACTTGGGCTAGACCCGCGCTCTGTGCAAGCATACGTTATGGGCGAGCACGGCGAAAGCCAAATAGTAGCGTGGTCTAGTGCGAAGGTCGCAGGACTACCTTTGTTAGAGTTGTTGGACAAGCGCAAAATATCACGTGATAAACTAGCTGATATAGCTGCTCAAGCGAAGGGTGGCGGCTGGACGGTGCTAATCGGCAAAGGTTCTACAGAGTTCGGCATTGCAATGGCGGCAACTGAGGTTGCTCGTGCGATATTTAATGACGAGCATAAAGTGTTACCAGTTGCAACGCTGTTAAATGGCGAGTATGGGCAGAAAGATGTCTATGCTAGCGTGCCAGCGGTTGTTTGCGCCACTGGTGTGAAAGAGGTAATAGAAGTGCCATTATCTACAGAGGAAAAGGCTGCATTTGACAAGTCTTGCGATTTAATGAGAGCAAGCTACGAAAGAGCGAGGAAGCTGTAAAAATCAACCTCCCCCTCACGGGGGAGGTTATTTATTTACACTGTATTCCTCTACCTGCATTATACACGGCTAGGTCGGTTGCGCTTATTGGTGTCTGTGTGCTATTTTCTATGCAGATGCCACTGATAGCTCTGCCGTCTTTGAATGTCAGCTTAGCGAACACGATGCCCGCTTTATTGTAGAAGACACTGACGCCATCTCTCTTATCAGCTACAAATATTGTTACCTGTTCTAGCTGTTTAGTGTCAGATTCATAGTAGCTCCTAGAGGTGCCATCTCGTTTCCCTTTTTTGTATGGGATTTCAGCCCTGACTTTACCGCTCTGGTAGTATTGGATTTCAATCCCCTCTTGTTCATCATCTTTATATGGAGCAGTCCATTTTACACTGCCATTCTCGTAGTAATATTTGGAAATCCCTTGCCTATTGCCACCAACATAAGGTGTTTCACGCTGTAGCTTGCCACTCTCATAGTAGTTGCGTTCAAGTCCATTCTCTTTATCGCCTCTGAATGGAGTTTCCCACTTGAGGACGCCGCTTTCGTAGTATCCGCGTATGACACCATCACGTTTATCGTCCTTTACCTCTACGTGGCGTTGCAACTTGCCACTCTCATAGTAGTCTTTTACATATCCATTACGTACACCGCCCGCATACATAACCTCTTGTTTCAATCTGCCACTCTCATAGTAGTTGCGTTCAAGTCCTTCTTCCTTATCAGCCTTGAATGGGGTCGTCCAGCGAAGTCTGCCACTCTCGTAATATCCTTGAACTACACCCTCACGTTTGCCATGTCTTTGAGGCATAGTTCTTTTCAAAACACCGCTCTCAAAGTAGTCAAATCTAGTGCCTTCGCAATATCCGTCAATGAAATTAGCTTCCCATTCTATCGTCCCATAGTTAAACTCTTTAACTACGACGCCCGTGATAGGCAGATTTTGCCTATCATACCACCTATTTTCATCTTTAACATATAGGGCTTCGCTACCCGCCTTATATCTAGGCAACGATGCAGGAAAACCACTGCCGTTTGACGCACACGACACCGCGAATATGCAAAGCATAAACAATAAAATTAGCTTTTTCATGAGACACCCTGTTGCAATTATTTAAGGTTCAAGCCTAGTTTAGAGAGAATTTCTAAGCTCCTTTCACGGGGTGTTTTATATCACATCATAAACACCAAGTCAAATGTTTTTGCTCAATACAAATATTTCTTTACAATCCCGTTGTAATAGAGTTTTAATGTTTCACCCGAATAACCTAATAAATTTATTAAAAAAGTTGTTGCAATTGGCAAAAAAATAAGTTACACTACCCCCTGTTGCTCTCTAACTTGAGTAGATGGAAACAAACCTAACGTGTATGTCCCTATGGCATAACGAATTGTGTGGGAGAGTTTCCGACAAAAAATGTTGAATCCGTTGAATAAGTGTGCAGAAAAGCATCAATGGTTTTGCAGTTTTACTGCATTTAGGGCTTGACACTTGGCAAAAGTGTTGATAGTATTGCTGTCCGCGCCTATGTTTTTAGTGTGCGTCCGACAGAAAATAGTGTTTATTAGTGGGAGGTGTCCGTTGCCGACGCTGAATCAGTTAGTTAGACATGGCAGGCTTGCGCTTACGAAGAAGACTAAGTCGCCAGCATTGCAATCAAACCCGCAGAGGAGAGGCGTGTGTGTGCGCGTTTATACTACCACTCCTAAGAAGCCGAACTCAGCTTTACGCAAGGTTGCCCGTGTGCGCCTTACTAATGGCATTGAAATTACGGCATATATACCGGGGGTAGGTCATAACCTGCAGGAGCACTCAGTTGTGCTTGTGCGTGGTGGCAGAACGAAAGACTTGCCCGGTGTTCGTTATAAAATAGTTCGTGGCGCAAATGACGCCGACGGGGTGAAGGACAGGAAGAAGTCCCGCTCCAAATACGGCGCAAAGCGCGCTAAATAGGGGTATCGTATGGCACGTAGAAGGATTGCTGAAAAAAGAAAGGTCATCCCAGACCCAATTTATAAGGATGAATTGATAACTAAGTTTATCAATAGCCTTATGTATTCTGGCAAGAAGAGCACTGCGGAGGGTATATTCTACCACTCGTTAGATTTGATAAAGGAGCGTGGTGGCGAGGATGGAGCGGAGCTTTTCCATAAAGCGTTGGCTAATGTCCGCCCCGATTTGGAGGTTAAGTCTCGCCGTGTTGGTGGCGCAACCTACCAAGTGCCTACTGAGGTGCGTCCTGCTAGGCAGCAGGCGTTATCTATCAGGTGGCTTATAGCTGCAGCCCGTGCTCGTAAGGAGCGCACTATGACTGAACGTCTTGCAGGCGAAATTATGGACGCCTCTGGTGGCAAAGGCGGTGCTATGAAGAAACGTGAG